>JBGSJD010000467.1:0-5534 GCA_041742195.1 Hyphomicrobiaceae bacterium | reverse complement strand
GGCCACCGCCATCGCCGCACTGTCAGCGCTGCCCGCACTGGCGACGTTTGCAGCCGCGTCCGCCCTCCAGCCGCGCGAACGTGTAGCGGCGGTGTTCTGCCTCGTCGGGATGGCGATCGTCTCCGTGTTCGTCGGCCTTCTGCAAGTAGCGCAGGGCCCCGCGAGTGGGCTTCGCTTCTACGACGTGACGAACCTGTCGGAGGCGGTCGGCTTCTTTGCCAACCGCAATCACTTCGCGGCCCTGATCTATGTGGCGGTACTGCTGGCGTCCGCCCTCTGGCTGGGCGCGATCGCCCGCTTTCTCGACGCGCCGACGTCCCGACGCACCGCTCCGGACGTCGCCCTGCCGGTGCTCGCGGGCTTCGCTGTCATCCTCGTCCTCGTCGCAGCCCAGACATTCACCCGCTCTCGCGCGGGGCTCGGTCTGACGATGCTGGCCCTGCTGGCCGCACCCCTTCTCGGCATCTGGTCCCGACACGGCGCCGCGACAATGAGAACCAGTGCGAGCCTCATCGCCGTTACGGGCATCGCTGGCATGTTGTTGGTGATCCAGTTCACGCTCTATCGATTTCTGGATCGCTTCGGCGGCGACCCGCTGCGCGACGCCCGCATTCCGTTTGCGCACAACACGTGGGAGGCCGCTCTCGCGCATCTGCCGTTCGGCGCTGGCCCCGGCTCGTTCCGTCAGGTCTACGGCCTTTTCGAGCACCCCACCGATGCGCTCATCGATACCTTCGCCAATCGGGCGCATAACGACTTCCTCGAGTGGCTCCTGGAGACAGGCCTTCCAGGCGCAATCCTGATGGCGGCGTTTCTGATCTGGCTCGTCGTCGCCGCAGTCAGCATGTGGCGCCGGTCCCAGGACATGGACCCCGATACCCAGCGGACGGCACGCGCAGCGAGCCTCGCAATGGTCCTCCTGCTGCTGCATTCGTTTGTCGACTATCCGTTGCGCACGACGGCCATCATGGTCGTCTTCGCCTTCTGCTGCGGGCTCCTGGTGCCGTTCGCCGCGAGGCAGGAGGCCCGCGCCCGCGAACAGCACCTCGCTCAGGTCCGGACCGTCACCACACCCATGCCCGCGCCCATCCCCGCACCGGCTCGGCCAATCGCTACGGCCTGGCCACGACCGGCAGCGCCACCTGCAACAGCAATCGGGCCACCCACCAGCGGCCTGGCCACACCGACTGTCGCAGGCCGGCCATGGGGTGACGGCATCGATTGGCCGAGTGCATGGCGACCCGGCGCAGAAATGGAACCGGGCAAGCCGAAGCGGCCACGCGAGGGTTCGGACACCTGATGAGACTACGATCAACGCCGCGCAGCAGGCTTGCGTTGTGCCCCCTTGCAACGCCGCGGCAGACGGAACATTCTCTCCCGGGCGTCGTCCCGTCTTGCGAGCGCCCATGATCTCGCGTCCCTAACCGCCGTTTCTGTCGCGATACTTTCATTCAGAGCGAATATCGCTCAGCCCAAGAGAGTGCAGGTGTACATTGGCGTTGCGATACATTTTTTCCATGAGATATCTGGCGCCCATTCGGAACTCCAGAAGCACACCATCACTCACGCAGTCCGTCGAGCGGCAGCAAGACCAATCGGGGAGCCGATGGGTGGTCCGGCCCTGTCGCAAGACCGGTCTCTGCGGCTGACGTTCGACGACCTGAGAACCGATCGCTGATCAGGATCGGCCGGGGGAGGGGAGGCAAAGCGCCCATTCGGTTGTGGTTCGGGTGACATCCAGTCACCCGAAGTGCGGTAGCTTGTCTGTGGGGGATAGGTCATGGTGCGTTTGGGTGTGAGCGTTGGTTTGGCCATCGTCGTATTGAGCAGTAGCGCATGGGCTGAAGTGTCGCCGGAACTGGCGGCGCGCCTGGCCCAGGAGAAGGACGCGAGACGGGCCTGCAAGATCGAAATCTGCAAGGCCTTCGCCGCACCCACCGAGGGTGCGCCGATCACGTGCAACGTGACCAAGACATGGCTCAAGAGCGAGATTATTCAAAGGATCGTCGGGGGCACCTATGTGTGGGGCTATGGTCACCTGCAGTGCACGCTGAACCTCTCGCTGGATCGGGCTGAGATCGCCAAGACGATGTCCCCCGGTGCGGGCAAAGGCGCGTTCGCCGAGCATGCAGCCACATGCCATGTCGACGATGCCGATCCCCAGAAGGGCACGGCGTTCTCCGTCAAGGTGACCCTGACGCCCGTGGTGGCATTCGAGAAGGGCGAGGCCAAGAGCGTCGTCGTCGAGCCGGTCAAGACGGAAGGCTCGGGGGTCGCTGCCGCAGCGGTGACCTCATTGCTGGCCATCGACAAGGTGTCCGGTTCGGTCTCCCGCGCCGCCGCCGCCGAGATCAACTCGTTCCTCTATGACAAGTGCCAGATCGATGGCGTAACCTTGGTCCGGAAGTGACGGGCGGCCTTTGCTCGTCCTGATGCCGTCGAGACGACCGGGCAGCTCCCCTGAGTTGCCCGGAATGGCGCCGCCCTGACCGGGTTCGCCCGGGGACGGGCGTCGCGTACCGACCAGGGGCGTGATGGTGCGAATTCAGCGCCTCTGCGACGAAGCGCGGCGCCCCCGGGGACAATGCGAAGGATCCCGGCTAACACGATGACAACGATGCGTTTTGGGCCCAGCGGAGCGAACTGACGTGACACAACAGGATACCATGCGTCGCGAGAAGACTGTGCTTGTAACGGGCGGCGCCGGGTTCCTGGGCTCGCATCTCTGCGACCGGCTCATTGCCGATGGTCACGACGTGGTCTGTGTCGATAACTTCTTCACGGGCTCGAAGCGCAATATCGAGCACCTGATCGGCCATCCCCGCTTCGAGCTGATGCGCCACGACGTGACGATGCCTCTTTACGTCGAGGTCGACGAGATCTTCAATCTGGCCTGCCCGGCTTCGCCAATCCACTACCAGCACGATCCGGTCCAGACGACGAAGACCAGCGTGCACGGCGCCATCAACATGCTGGGCCTCGCCAAGCGGCTCAAATGCCGGATTTTCCAGGCGTCGACATCGGAGGTCTACGGCGACCCGTCGGTGCATCCGCAGACCGAGGACTACTGGGGCAACGTCAATCCGATCGGTCCCCGGTCCTGCTACGACGAAGGCAAGCGCTGCGCCGAGACCCTGTTCTTCGACTATTGGCGCCAGCATAACCTCGAGATCAAGGTGGCCCGGATCTTCAATACCTACGGCCCGCGCATGCACCCGAACGACGGGCGCGTCGTGTCGAACTTCATCGTCCAGGCGCTGCAGGGCCACGACATCACGATCTACGGCAAAGGCGATCAGACGCGGTCGTTCTGCTACGTCGACGACCTGATCGAAGGCTTTGTCCGACTGATGTCGACCTCAGCCGAGGTGACGGGCCCGGTAAACCTCGGCAACCCCAGTGAGTTCACCATCCGTCAGCTCGCCGAACTGGCGATCGAGATGACGGGCTCCCGATCCAGGCTGACGTTCCTACCACTGCCGCAGGATGATCCCAAGCAGCGCCGGCCGGATATCACCCAGGCCATCGCACGGCTCGGCTGGGAGCCAACTGTCCCGCTGCGCGAGGGGATGCGCCACACCATCGCCTATTTCGATCGTCTGTTGGCCGGGAAAAGCAATGCGGCGGCGCAGTGATGCTTCGACCCGGCCGGTAGCATACGCGCCCTCCCCATGGCGATGACACGCATTCCTGAGGTTTCGGGCGTCGCGCCTCTGCCCCGAGCGCCTCTTTCGGCAGCGTGGCGGAGGGACCGTGTGCGGGATTAACGGCATTTTCGCCTACCATTACGCCTCCCGGCCCGTGGACCGTGACGAGCTGCGCCGGACGCGCGACGCCATGACGACCCGCGGACCCGACGGCGCCGGCGATTGGGTCTCCGACGACCGGCATCTCGCCTTCGGACATCGTCGGCTCGCGATCATCGACCTGTCCGAAGCAGCCGCCCAGCCGATGGCCAGCGCTGACGGTCGCCTCGTGGTGACCTTCAACGGTGAAATCTACAACTATCGCGCGATCAAGGCCCGGCTCGAAGCCAAGGGCTATCGCTTTCGCACCAACTCCGACACCGAGGTCCTGCTGCACCTTTACGCCGAGCGGGGCGCGGAGATGGTCCACGAACTGCGCGGCATGTTCGCGTTCGCGATTTCGGATGCCGTGTCGGGCGAGTTGTTTCTCGCGCGCGATCCGATGGGGATCAAGCCGCTCTATTACGCCGACGACGGCTGGACATTCCGCTTCGCGTCCCAGGTCAAGGCGCTGGTCGCCGGCGGGGCCATCGACGACGATCCCGATCCCGCCGGCATTGTCAGCTTCTTCCTGTGGGGCAGCGTTCGCGAGCCATATACCCTGCTGCGCTCGGTCAGGGCCCTGCCGGCCGGCTGCACGATGCGCGTCGATCGCCTCGGCGCTCACACGCCCGAGCGCTACCACTCCGTGGCCGCCGTCTACATCGCGGCGGAGCGTGCACCGCCCCCGACGGGCCCAGCGCTGGAGCAGCTTCGCGACACATTGCTGGAAAGCGTTCGGCACCATCTCGTCGCCGACGTCCCGGTCGGCCTGTTCCTGTCGGGCGGCACGGACTCAGCGACCCTCGCCGGCCTTCTCCACGACGTTGACGCTGTCGAGCGTCGATCGCTGACGCTGGCCTTCGAGGAGTTCCACGGCACCGGCGACGACGAGAGCCCTATCGCGGCAGAGGTAGCCCGCGCCTATGGATCCGGTCACGAAGTCTGCGTGGTCACGCGCACGGAGTTCGAGGCCGATATTCCGCGCATCCTGACAGCCATGGATCAGCCCTCGATCGACGGTGTGAACAGCTGGTTCATCAGCAAGGCCGCCGCTGCGCGGGGCTTGAAGGTCGCGCTCTCTGGGCTCGGCGGTGACGAACTTCTGGGCGGTTATCCGTCGTTCCGGGACATTCCGCGCTGGGTCGGACGTGGCGCCTTCGCATCACGTGTTCCAGGTTTCGGTAGGGCGCTCCAGGCGGCCATGACCTCGCGCCTGTTCGAGCGATTGAACGTAAATCCGAAGTCCGCCGGCATGGTGCGCTACGCAGGAACCTATCCCGGCGCCTACTTTCTGCGGCGCGGGCTGTTCATGCCCTGGGATCTGGCCAGCCTTCTGCCACGGGAGTTCGTCGACGAGGGCCTCAGCCGCCTTGGCCCATGCGGCGGCGCCGAACAGCACGCCGAACCCCCACCGTCGACACCCTTTGCACGCATCGCGACCCTCGAGACCGCCAACTACATGCGCAACCAGCTTCTGCGCGACATGGACTGGGCGAGCATGGCCCACGGTCTCGAAGTCCGCGTGCCGTACGTCGATGCCACCGTGCTCGAGCGAGTGGCGCCGCTGACCGTCCACAACCTGCTCGGCGACGGCAAGGAAGCCCTCGCGAGGGTGCCGCGGCAGCCTTTGCCGGTCTCGGTTACGGCTCACCCCAGGACCGGGTTTTCCACCCCTGTCGCCCGATGGCAGGAGGCGATGCCTGAAGCCGGTGGAGGCGGCAGCCAAGCTGCCCCCATCCATGCCAG
>JBGSJD010000466.1:0-5476 GCA_041742195.1 Hyphomicrobiaceae bacterium | reverse complement strand
CGCGGGGGGACGCGATCCGACGGCGGCCGCGCACCTCACCCGTCGCCTCGAGGGCGACCGCCTCGATCTTGGTGCCCCCCAGATCGACGCCGATCATCAGGCCCGGCGGCGGACGGGGCGTCGGGTCGGACGCGGCGTTCGTCATACGCTGTCCCACGGGCTTGTGCCGCCGAGGGCGATCTCGGCCCTGGCCACGTCTTCCGGCTGCAGGCCGCCGTTGGTCGCAAACGCCAGAAGGGTGCTTTCGTCGGCGAGGATGTGGCCGAGCACGGCGGCCAGCATCTCGGGTGAGCGTGCGCGGCTGTGCAACTCGGCCGGGTCGAGGCCGCTCGCGGATAGAAAGGCGCCAAGGCGCCCCGCATCCTCGGCGAGGAAGAGGAGCGCCCGCGATCCGATTTCCTCGCCGTACTCCAAGGTCATGGATTTCGGTTTCTGGCCGAACTTCATGGGAATCTCCCGAGCGTCTATCGTTTCCACATCTTAAGCCTCTGGTGAGCTTCTTCGGTCAATGTGTGACGAACAGCTCCCTCGAATCGGTGCACAAAACCGGGGTGGGGTGCGCCGGGCGGGCGGCAGGCGATGACATATCAGGAAAACGTGCGCAGTTTCGACAAACGCGCAGTCCGCTCGGGCGGCATCAGGAAGAGCGTGCTCATTGTCGAGGACAATGAGCTGAACATGAAGCTCTTCAACGATCTGCTGGATGCCTACGGCTATGCAACCCTGCAGGCGCGCAGCGGTACCGAAGCCCTGCATCTCGCCCGAGAGGGGCGACCCAATCTCATCCTCATGGATATCCAGCTCCCCGAGGTGTCCGGCCTCGAGGTCACGAAGTGGCTGAAGGACGACGAGGCGCTGAGGGATATCCCCGTCATCGCCGTCACGGCGTTCGCCATGAAAGGTGACGAAGAGCGAATCCGTCAGGGTGGGTGCGAGGCCTACATCTCGAAGCCGATCTCGATCGGTACGTTCATCGAAACCGTGCGGCGCTTCATTGGCGACGCGTGAGTGACAAGTTGATCCCTGGAAGGCCCCCAGATGACCGCCCGCGTTCTCGTCGTCGATGACATCCTCGCCAACGTGAAGCTTCTCGAAGCCCGCCTCTCGGCGGAGTACTTCGAGATCCTCACGGCGAACAGCGGGCGTGCAGCCCTCGAGATCATCGCGCGGGAGCGGGTGGACGTCGTGCTGCTCGACGTCATGATGCCCGGCATGGACGGCTTCGAGGTCTGTCGCCGGATCAAGCAAAGCCCCCAGCATGCCCATACCCCGGTGATCATGGTCACAGCGCTCGACCAGCCGTCGGACAAGGTCGAGGGGCTGGAGGCGGGGGCTGACGATTTTCTCACCAAGCCCGTCGATGACATCGCGCTGATCACGAGGGTGCGCAGTCTCGCGCGCCTCAAGGTGCTGGCGGACGAGCTGATGATGCGCGCCTCGACGACCCAGGACATGGGGATCGGGGCCGGCGGGATCGCGGAGTGGGCCCAGGCGGCCGCCAACGGGCGGGTGCTGCTGGTCGAGGATCATCCCCGATCGGCGCAACGCATCGTCGACAGCCTCAGCAAATCGCACAGCGTCGTCGTCGAGCGCGACCCGCAAGCCGCCCTGATGCGGCTCGGGGATCAGGCGTTCGACGTGCTCATCGTCAGCCTGTCGCTCGATGGTGCGGACGGGCTCCGGCTCTGCTCGCAGGTCCGATCGCTCGATCGGACCCGGCACATGCCGATCGTCATGATGGTCGATCCGGGCGACGAGGCGCGGCTGCTGCGCGGCCTCGACATGGGCGTCAACGATTATGTGCTGAGGCCTATCGACCGCAACGAGTTGCTCGCGCGGATCAAGACCCAGATCAAGCGCAAGCGGCATGCGGACCTCCTGCGCGCCAAGCTCGACCAGGGCATGGAGCACGCGATCACCGATCCGCTGACGGGCCTCCACAATCGGCGATACATGGAGAGCCATCTCGGCACGCTCGTGGCGCAGGCCGTGCAGTCCGGGCGGACGCTCTCGGTACTGGTGGCGGACATCGACCACTTCAAGTCGGTGAACGACACGTTCGGGCATGATGCCGGTGACAACGTGCTGCGGGAATTCGCGGCGCGTCTCAGGCGGAATACGCGCGGGATCGATCTCGCGTGCCGCCTCGGTGGCGAAGAGTTCGTCGTCATCATGCCCGATACGGAACTCGCACGGGCCATGCAGGTCGCCGAGCGCGTCAGGTCGTGCATTGCGGCGGAGCCGTTCCAGGTCAATGCCGACACGCTCCTGCCGGTCACGGCGAGCGTGGGCGTCTCGACCCTGGAGCGCCGCGACGATACGCCGGATGGGCTTTTCAAGCGGGCTGATACGGCCCTCTATGCGGCGAAGCGCGGCGGGCGAAACCGGGTTGTCTCGGACGCGGCCTGATCATCCGCGAATCATTTTTTGATTTTGACGGACCGAGGGAGATGTCAATCCGGCGATTGACATCTCCCATGGGTTGTGTCGAGATGTTCTGCAATCAGAGCGTGAAGATTGTTTGGTGATCCGCGCGCTGATGGCACGTCGTTGGTGGATCTGTCACAAAGTTGCATTCGCGAGCGGACTCAACGACGCATGAAATGCGTGTCGCCGCTGGCCTACCGATCATGGTCGTACGTTCGACTTGTTCAGTCAGAGACATTCTGGCATTGTGTAACGGGGACACGCTTTAACCAAATTCGAACTGCAGGGTATTGACGGGCAGAAGCGACGCCTATTCTGCGCCTGCTGCGTGACATGCCGGGGCCGCCGCATACCCTGGTCAGGACACGCGCAGGTCGGATGAGGCGATGGTAAATAGCCAATCGCTTCTCGCCCGATCGAATGCCGAGCGTAACGTCAACGCCCTCTTTGACGTGACGCTTGGTTGGCCGGCCCGTCACTGCTCGGTTTCTTACCCCGCTGCCGAGATCAGTGACGGGCTGGGCCTCTCCAGAGTTTGGTTTGCCCGCCCGCTCAATCCACGCCTCTCGGCTGGGGCAGTCTTGGGCCGCCGTACCGGGCCCTTAAAGAATATCCATCGTTCGAATTTTGGCATACTGTTCGACCCGCACGCGTGCTTGTCGAACGCAACTGCGTGGTGAACCCACCCGGCCAAGGCCGGGAGTGCTCTACTTGATCTTCGTTTCCTTGAACTCGACGTGCTTGCGCGCGACGGGGTCGTACTTGCGCATCACGATCTTCTCGGTCGAGGTGCGCGGGTTCTTCTTTGTCACGTAGAAGAAGCCGGTCCCGGCGGAGCTGAGCAGCTTGATCTTCTGGGTTACAGGCTTTGCCATGTTCGTCTCGTCGCTAGTACGGATGAATTCTGTTGAGTGTCAGTCATAGTCGCGTGGGCGTTCAAGTCAAGACGAAGAATGGTCATCCGGACTGACGATCAGCTGACGTTTGAAGGTGCCGCTCTTGTTGAAATAGTAGGGGACCGGCGCCCCTTTGACGGAGAGCGGGCCAAGCTTCAGGCGATCGCCCAGATCCTCGAGAATGACGCGGGTGATGGGGGGCAGATCGAGGCCGCGGGCCTCCTCGATCGTGAGCCACACCAGATCGGACAATTCGTCCTCGACCGGTTCGCCCCGATGGGAGATCGCGGAGGCTTCGACGCAGAAGAAGCGGGTGTCGAAGCGGCGCGGCCGCCCTGGCGGCGTGATGGCGCGGGCGAAGAATGACAAGGGGGCGAGGCTCGGCGCAAAGCCGCAGTCGAAGAAGCGCCGCCAGGATCGATCGGAGGGAAGGGAGTGACCTGCAACCGGGCGCCCCAGGACGATGCCGGCTTCCTCGAACGTCTCGCGGACGGCGGCCAAGGCCAGCGCCCGGGCGCGGGCCTGGCTCGGGCCGCCTTTCATGTCGTAGAGGAGTTTCGACGTTTCGTGCGTGGCCAACTCGTCTGCGCTCGCCACCGTGCGATCGGCCTTGTCGACGCGGCCTCCCGGAAAGACGTACTTCCCCGGCATGAACTTCATGTCCATGCGGCGCTTGCCGAGCAGGACGCGGGCCAGGGATTGGGAGCGGTCCACGATGATCAAGGTCGCGGCGTCGCGCGGGCGCAGGGCCGCCGTGCGCTGCGACGCGCCTGTGGTCTTCTCCTCACCGCCACTTGCCGGCGGCGCGGTGTCCGATGGGGCCTTCGTCGTCATGAGTGCCGTCTTTCGTCGCCCTTCTGTGCCGCTTCGGCCGGATCGGCCATCGGGGCCGCCGGGTCGGCATCACTGCCGAAGCCATGCATGCGATAGGCCCACTGGACCGCGATCAGGCTGCCCTTGATGACCGGGAGGAGGGCCAAGGACAGCACGAGGGTCAAGGGCAGCCAGATGGAGAGCTGGACCCAGGTCGGCGGGGCGTAGGCCTGCTCGACCGCCAGCAAGCCGCCGACGATGATGTGGCCGACGATCGCCATGGTGAAGTAGGCGGGTGCGTCGTCGGCGCGCTGGTGATGCAGCGCCTCGCCGCATTGGGCGCAGGTGTCGACCACCTTCAGGTACGATGCATAGAGCTTTCCCTTGCCACAGGCCGGGCAGCAGCCCACGGCCCCGCGCAGCACGGCCGGCTTCAAGGCGCGCTCGTCCGCGGAAGGTTCGGAAGTGGTGCGGTTCCCCGCCAGCTCGGTGGTGATCGGCATATCGGGGCCTTCCGCGAGAGGGTTCGGGACTGTCATGGGACCGTGCCATGGGCCGAGCGTCAAGCGGCGCGGCTCTCGAACACGGCGACGGTTTGGTTCTCCGGTTCATTAGCGGCGTTGCTGCCCGGTGGGCGAGGTGGGGTTTTGCCGCGCTTGGCGGTTCAGGCGTCGTGCCGGGGCGGATAGCGATGCACATGACCCCACGGATCGGTCACGGTGCCGGCCGCCGGATCCCATGCCGACTGCTGGAGGGCGACCTTGCCGTGTCCGCCCGGGATATCCAGGACATACGTCGGCATGGCCAAGCCCGTGATGCGGCCTCTCAGCTCGGCCAAGAGGCGTTGTCCCTCATCGATCGAGAGGCGGAAGTGGCCCGTTCCAGGGGCCAGATCGGGATGGTGCAGGTAATAGGGCTTGATGCCGAGCGCCACGAAGGCGCGGAACAACTCGGCCAGCGTCGTGGCGTCGTCGTTGATCCCTTTCAGCAGGACAGTCTGGCTCAGCAGCACGATGCCTGCCCGGCGCAGGGCGGCGACGATGGTCCGGGCGGCGGGGGTCAGTTCGCGTGGGTGATTGGCGTGGATCGCGAGGTAGACCGACTGGCGGGCGGAGGCGAGCGCCGCGATGGCCTCGGGCGTCAAGCGTCCGGGATCGACGACAGGGACCCGGGAATGCCAGCGCAGGACCGCGACGTGCGGGATCTCTGCGAGGGCCGCCGTCAGCGCCGCGATACGACGCGGGCTGAGGACGAGCGGGTCGCCGCCGGTCAGGATGACCTCGAAGATGGCCGGGTCGGCGGCCACGTAGGCCAACGCGCGCGTGAGGTCGGTGGCGGTC
>JBGSJD010000465.1:0-1703 GCA_041742195.1 Hyphomicrobiaceae bacterium | reverse complement strand
ACCACCCGCCATCCGCGCTGCCCGAGGCCGGCGGCGAGCGCCAGACCGGCAAGCCCCGCGCCGGCAATTTCCGCTGTTCTCATGCTCTGAACCATCCCGCCGCCGTGGCCCGTTGCTCCGCTGAGGGCACCCTCATTCTATTAATGCAGCCTGGCTCGGCGCGGAAAGAGGATTGCGGGCCGATGGCCAACCCGTCGCACGACGCGGTCGAGCCTCCTCAACGCCGCGAGAGGCGGGGCCGCCAGACCCCGAGTGCCACCTGAGCGAGCGACAGCGCCATCAAGGCACCAAGCGACAGCCACTCGTTCGCCAGCACTTCGCCGAGCGCGCCCGGCTCGCCTTGTCCCGTTGCAAGTCTTCCAGCCTCGGCGGCGGCGGTCGCCTTGGCCTGCACCAGCGCCAGCGTCGCCTCGAACATCATGAGACCGAGAAGAGCTTTCACCCAGGCCCAACGGGTATCGAAGAAAGGCCTGTGGGCTGCCATCACGAGGAGCCCGCTGACCAGAGCCAGGGCGAGCGATGGCAGGATGATGTAGTTGCACAAAGCGACGATCGTCTGCCGGACTTCGGCATAGGCGACCGGTGTCGCCTGGGGGGCAAGGACGAGCACGACCATGTAGCCGAGCAGGCCGCCGATGATCCCGGAGGAGGCGACCGTGTGGATGAACTTCAAGGCTCTGCGCATGTCGGACCCGGCGACGGTCTGGGTTTCGGCGGAGGCCGCAAAGCTAGCACAGGCATCGTGGCGGGATAGGGGGCGGCTGGCCGCGGCCTGGCGTCGGGACTGCGCTGTCGAGCGCGCTTGATCGGTTTCTGTCCTCGGATGAAGGTGTGCGGAGCGAATCCAGACGGAGCAAATCGGCGTGAGCGAGCTGCGGACGTGAAACTCGGTCTCCAGTTCCTGGCGCAACTGAGCGAACTCGACGTCGATTGGCTGCTCGCGGTCGGCATTCCCGAAGGGCTCCCCACCGGCGCCGTGCTGATCGAAAAGGGGCAGCGCGACAGCGATCTCATCCTGCTGCTGGACGGCGCGGCGCGCGTCTTCGATCCGGAGAGCGGCCGTGAGTTCGCGCTTATCGAGCAGGGCGAGCTTCTGGGCGAGATTTCCTTCATCGACAAGAAGGGCGCGACCGCGACGGCGATGACGACGTCGCCGAGCCGCGTGTTCCGCATTCCGAACGCCCGCCTCGACGACAAGCTGTCACGCGATCCGGTCTTTGCCGGCCGCTTCTATCGCATGCTGGCGGGCTTCCTGTCGGGCCGGTTGCGCGGGCTCGTGAGCGAGGACGATTCGCTCGTGCCACGCGACGGTCTGGCGGACGGCAAGGAAGTCGTGGCCCGGGCGCGGCTCGATCGCCTCCTCTACCGCATGCGTCGGCGCAGCGACGTCGTCCTGAACGGCCAGGACCTCACCCTCGAGCAGGTCGTCGAGGTGGCGTTCGCCAAGAGGCCGGTCACGGTGTCCGAGGCGGCCGAGACACGTCTGGCGGCTTCCCGCGCCGTGGTCGACGCGCTCGCCGGCAGCGATCGCCCGGTCTATGGCTTGAATACCGGTTTGGGCGCCCTCCGCTCGTTCCGCGTGACGCCGGAGGATGCGGCGTCGTTCCAGCACAAGATCCTCTTGAGCCATGCCGTCGGCATCCCGCCGGACTACCCGCCGCACGTGTCGCGGGCGATCATGCTCGCGCGCCTCAATGGCATGG
>JBGSJD010000464.1:0-1554 GCA_041742195.1 Hyphomicrobiaceae bacterium | reverse complement strand
GCACCCTCTCCCCTGCGATCGCTGCCAGCCTGGCGCGTCTCGCTGGCAAGGCGAGTAAAGATGCAGAGGGCGAGCTGGCGGCGAGCAACGGTTCGGGCGACGACACGCCGGGCACGCCGCCGTCACCTCGGGGCATCAAGGCCGCCGAATGACGGACGCCGGGTGACCAGCGTCCCATGCCGGTTTGGTGGTGGACCGTCGCCACGCCGTCAGGCGTGGCCAGCCGCTCCGACGAGGAACGTGAGATCGACGCCGAGGCTCGAGAGCGCGCGCTGGTAGGTCTGATCGTGATCGGACGCAAAGACGAGTTCGGGGTTGGCGGCGCAGTGCAGCCAGCCATTGGCCTGGATCTCGGTTTCGAGCTGCCCCGGCGCCCAGCCCGCATAGCCGAGCGCGAGCAGGCTCTGGGCCGGCCCTTTGCCCGCGGCGATGCATTTGAGGATGTCGAGCGTCGCCGTGAGGCAGATCCCGCCCCCGACGACCATGGTGGAATCCTTCATCACGAGATCGTCCGAATGCAGCACGAACCCGCGCTCCGTCGAGACGGGTCCGCCGACGTGCACGGACTTGTCGAGCAGTTCGTCGGGCACCGCGCCGTCGCTCTTGCCGTCGATCAGGTTGAGCTGTGACAGCAATCCCGGAAACGAGAGCTTCGACGCCGGCTGATTGACGATGATGCCCATGGCGCCCTCGTCGTTGTGCCGGCACATGAAAATGACGGCACGCCGGAAGCGCTTGTCGGCCATGGTGGGCATGGCGAGGAGCAGCTGTCCCTCGAGATATCGATCCCGGGGCGAGGTGCGGGCTGACGTGTTGCGGGCTGCGCTCATGACGTGAGCATAGCCTCAGCGTTAACCACCTGTGAAGTCATCAATCCCTCGTGATGCGGGCAGTGCTTGGCGTTGGCGCTGCGGCCGTCCCGGCTTACATGAAGGTCACGATCGCCTCACTGGAAAGATCCCCGACATGAATGCTGCCGCCATCCGCTCTCCCGGTCTGTCGGCCTTGGCGCTGTCGCTGCTCCTGGCCCACGCCATGGCACATCCGACGCCGACCGTTGCCGGCGATGCCGAGCCGGCGGTTGCGACACCCTGGATCACCGAGCAGACGGCGCGGGCGCGGATCGTTGCGGGAGGCGCTCCGGCCGACGACGGCAAGCCGCGCCTCGTCGCCGGCCTCGAACTCGCGCTGGAGGACGGCTGGAAGACCTATTGGCGCAATCCCGGCTCGTCGGGTGTGCCGCCGCGCGTCGAGGACACGGGATCTGAGAACCTGAAGTCGTTCGAGTTGCTGTTTCCCGCGCCCAGCCGCTTCCCTGACCGCGACGGCGATACGATCGGCTACAAGTCGTCGGTGACGCTGCCGATCCTGGTGCAGCCGGTCGACCCGCAAAAGCTCGTCGTCCTGCGCCTCGCGGCCGAGGTCGGGATCTGCCGCGAGGTGTGCATCCCGGTGCAGCCGGCCTTCGAGCTGTCGATTCCCCCCGATGCCGCCGCGAAGCCGGTCGGGCGCGGCTTGCAGCAGGCCATGGCCCGTGTTCCGACCGCCGCCGAT
>JBGSJD010000463.1:0-5070 GCA_041742195.1 Hyphomicrobiaceae bacterium | reverse complement strand
GCGTAAAGCTCGGCATAGATGCGCTCGTGATCGCCGATGGGCTGGCCGACGACACGGGTGCCGAGCCGGCCGATGGCCGTGCCGACGCCAGGTGCGCCGAAGCCTTCGTCGAACTCGCTCCAGCCGACGATGCCGTCCTGGGTGACGAGCTTGACGAAGTGGTAGTTGCGCCAGCCGGCATCGCACGAGAGCGTCTCGATGCTGGCCACTTTCGATCGCACCGACATGATCGTTTCCTCCTGCCCGGTTCGCCGTCAGCATGGCGCAGGCTTGGCAAGTAGGGCAAGTTGCCGTCTAATCCGCCTCTCCAGCCACACCACCCAGACAGCAGCGAGGAGCCCCCGATGGCCAAGTTCCGCGTCGTCACGACCAAGGCGACGACCGTATCCACCGGCCTTGGCGGCTATCACTTCGAGATGGAGGCGCTCGAGTCGATCGGGGCCGAGATCATCGAGTGCGAGGCCAACGAAGCCGCCTTCATAACGGCCGCGCGCGGCGCCGATGCCGTCTATGCCAAGGGCATGCGGTTCACGAAGCAGGTGATCGAGGCACTGGATACCTGCCGGGTGATCTCGCTGGGCTCGGTCGGCGTCGATACGGTGGACGTCGCCGCCGCAACGGCGAAGGGCATTCCGGTCACCAACTGCCCCGACACGTTCATAGAGGAAGTGGCCGACCACGCCATGATGCTGCTGCTGGCGACGCATCGGCGTGCGGTGGAGCAGGACCGCATGGTGCGCGAGGGGCGGTGGACGGAGGGCCGGCCGCAGCTCCTGCAAATCCCGCGTCTGATGGGCCAGACGCTGGGCTTCATCGCGTTCGGGCGCGTGGCGCGGGCGACGGCGCGGCGGGCAAAGGCATTCGGGCTCAATCTGATCGCGCACGACCCGTTCATCGACGAGCAGACGATCGCGGAGCATGGCGTCGAGCCCGTGTCGCTCGACGATGTGCTGACGCGGTCCGATTTCATCTCCATGCACATGCCGGCGACACCGGAGGCGCAGGGGTTTCTCAAGGGGCAGCATTTCCGGCGCATGAAGCCGACGTGTATCTTCGTCAACACCGGGCGTGGGCCGACGGTGGAGGAAGCCGGGCTCATCAAGGCGCTGCAGGAGGGCTGGATCGCGGGCGCGGGGCTCGACGTGTTCGAGGTGGAGCCGGTGAAGCCCGATAATCCGCTGCTGAAGATGAGCAACGTCATTCTGGCGCCGCACAACGCCAGCGCCTCGTCGCGGTTCGATCCGGCGCGCAAGCGCCGCGTCGGCCAGGAGATCACCAACGTTCTGTCGGGTCGCTGGCCGATGTCGTGCGTCAACCCGGTGGTGCTCGAGGGCACGGGGCTCCGGCGCTGGCAGCCGATCTCGATGGAGCGCGGCCCGAATTCTTGAGGGCGGGTGCGTACCAGGCCTTGCGAGTCATTATTTGACTGGCGCGCCTGCCGGAGGCAATTCGGCTGGCGCGAAGCAGGCGGTGACGGGTGCACCCAACCCAGCATCGGCGTGTTGTCTTCGCCTGGCTTCTATTGTCGACAATGGTGCCCTGTAGAGATGTGTGCACGGAGAACGAACTAATGACAGCCTCGGAGCACGACGGCGTCGCCGTGGTCAAACCGGGCCAGACCTATGTCGGCAAACAGGGCTTCACGTATGGAGCTGGCGTATCGACCGAAACGGTGGGCGCGAAGAAGGTCTGCATGAATGTTCTGCCGATGCCGCCGGGCGCGGTTGCCAAGGCGCACTATCACAAGGGCATCGAAACCATCGCCTACCTGCTCGAGGGCGAATGCGCCTTGTACTACGGTGGCGAGTTGGAGAAGCGTATCCAATTTCACCAAGGGGAGCAGGCGTTCGTTGGGGCAGACGTCCCGCACGCGCCGTGCAACGACAGCGGAAGGCCGTGCGTCTGGATCGTGGTGCACTCATCCGGGAGTGATCAGGACGGCATCGTCCTTTTGCCGGAGCTTGATGCCAAATTGGCCGAGAGGCTTGCGTCGAAGGTGTAGCGCTCGTTGCGACTGACGTAGCGTGAACGTGCCGTACGCATTCGACATTTCCGTGCGGCTGGAGATGGCTCGGGGAGCCTGTTGCCCGAGTTGCCGGCTCCCGTGGCTGTCATCCCGGGGCTTGTCCCTGGGATGACTTCGTCGAGTGAGGGGCGCTCCCTGCACTGCGTCCCCGGGCGGAGCGGCGGCCGGAGGTCGGCGCGGAGACCCGGGGTCGCGTGGGGCCGGTCTGCCACAACATTCACCCAGCGTCCCCGGCTCTCGGCTTCGCCTCGGCCGGGGACGCAAGTGGTGGGGCAATCCGTATCCGCGTGACTCTTAAGTTGCGCTTCGGTTGCCCACCAGCAACCGCGCGGGGCGTGATCCATCTCGACAGGCCGGGCGGGGCAGCGCATTCTCGCGGCAAACCACGCCCACCTCCGAGGAACCGCAGCCATGTCCGATCTGCCGAAACACGTCGCCATTCACGAGGAAGGCCCCCGCGAAGGTTTCCAGATCGAGCCGGGCCCGATCCCGACCTCCGACAAGATCAAGCTGATCGAGGCGCTGGCCGATACGGGCCTGCATCACATCCAGGCGTGCTCGTTCGTCTCGCCGCGTGTCGTGCCGCAGTGGGCGGACGCCGAACAAACGGTCGCCGGCTTCAAGGCGAAGCCCGGCGTCGACTACACGGCCCTCTGGTTCAACGCCTCGGGCCTCGACCGGGCGCTCGCGTTCAAGGACAAGCTCAAGCTATCGGGCTCCATCTCGCTCGTCGCCACCGAAGGCTTCTGCAAGAAGAACCTCAACCGCACACTCGCCGAAAACTACGAGGCCATGCGCAAGCAGACGGCGCTGCACATCGAGCGCGGCGTCCCCGTCAAACGTATCGGCGTGATGGCCGCATTCGGCTGCAACTACTCGGGCGACGTCGCGCCGGAGCAGGTCGTCGAGCGGGTCGCGGACGGGTTCAAGCTCGCCGAGGAAGCCGGGGCCACCATCGAGGTCATCTCGCTCGCCGACACGATGGGCTGGGCCATCCCGCCGCGCATCGAGAAGGTGATCGGGGCCGTGCGCGCCAAGTGGCCGACGCACACGATCGGGCTCCATCTCCACGACACCCGCGGCATGGCGGTCGCCAACGCGCACGCAGCGATGAAAATGGGCGTGGCGCAGTTCGACTCCACGGTGGGTGGGCTCGGCGGCTGCCCGTTCGCCGGCCAGAAGGGCGCGGCCGGCAACATCTGCACGGAAGAACTGGTGCTGCTCTGCCAGGAGATGGGCATCGAGACCGGCGTCGATCTCGACAAGCTGATCGAGGTCGGACGCATGGCGGAAGAGATCGTCGGGCACGTGCTGCCGTCGGAGCTCATTCACGCCGGCAGCCTCGAGGCGTTCCGGCGGAAGGCGGCGTGATCGCAGTTCCGCAAAGCGCCCCGCTTGCTGCCAAACGGAGACACGGCTGGCATGGACTTCGAAGAACTCGTCCGCACGCGACGAAGTGTGCGCGGATACAAGAGCGACCCGGTGCCGCGCGCCGTCATCGAAGAGATCATCGAGGTGGCGAAAGGTGCGCCATCCTCCATGAATACGCAGCCGTGGCACGTGCATGTTCTCACCGGTGAGCCGCTCGAGCGGGTCCGGATGCGCAACATGGAGGAGATGCTCGCCGGAGCAGCGCCGCAGCGCGACATCGTCACGCATGGCGCCTATCAGGGCGTGCATCGGCAGAGGCAAGTCGACATCGCCAAGGCCTTGTTCGCCGCCATGGGCATCGCGCGCGACGACAAGGCGATGCGGCAGGACTGGGTGATGCGGGGATACAGGCAGTTCGACGCGCCCGTCTCTCTCGTGCTGACGTATGATCGTGTGCTCGATCCGGGCGCCACACAGCACTTCGATCTCGGCGCGCTGTCCTACGGCATCTGCCTTGCGGCCTGGAACCGCGGGCTCGGCACTGTCGTCAACGGCCAGGGCATCACGCGATCCGACATCGTTCGCGAGATCGCCGGCATCCCGGACGACGAAGCGATCATGACCTGCATTGCCATGGGTTATCCAGACGACGACTTTTCGGCCAACGCCGTAAAGTCGGAGCGGGTGCCGAATGCGGGCTTCGTGCGCTACATCGGCTTTGACGACTGACCAGACGGTAGATCATGTCCTCCCTCCCTCTATCCGGCATCCGCGTGCTCGAGCTTTCGCATACCGTCATGGGGCCGACGGCGGGGCTCGTGCTCGCCGATCTCGGGGCCGACGTGATCAAGGTGGAGCCGGCGCCGAAGGGCGACCACACGCGCGGGCTCGGCGGTTTCGCGTCCGGGTTCTATTCGGCCTTCAACCGGAACAAGCGCGGGATCGCGCTCGATCTCAAGCACGCCGATGGGCGGGCGGCGTTCCACAAGCTCGTCGCGGGCGCCGACGTCGTGCTCGAGAACTACGGGCCGGGCACCATGGAGCGGCTCGGCTCGGGCTGGGACGTGCTCGAGACAATCAATCCGCGGCTGATCTATCTGGCGCTCAAGGGCTATCTGCCGGGGCCCTATGCGCACCGGCCCGCGCTCGACGAGGTCGTGCAGTTCCAGGTCGGCCTCGCCTACATGACGGGGCCGCCGGGGCGGCCGCTTCGCGCAGGCGCCTCGATCATCGACATTCTCGGCGCGGTGTTCGGCGTCATCGCACTGCAGGCGGCGCTGCGTGATCGCGACCGGACGGGGAAAGGCCAGCGCATCTCGTCGGCCTTGTTCGAGAGCGCGGCGTTCCTCATGGCCTCGCACATGTCGGGCATCGTCGCGACGGGCGAAGACATGCCGCCGATGCCGGCGCGGCGCGGCGCATGGGCCATCTACGAGGTGTTCCCCTGCGCCGACGGCGAGCTTTTCATCGGCGTCACCAGCGATCAGCAGTGGGCGCGGTTCGTCGAGGAATTCGCGCTTCAGGAGCTTGCCGCCGATCCCCGGCTCGCAAGCAACATCATGCGGGTGGCGGAGCGGGAATGGCTCATCCCGCGCCTCAAGGAGATCATCGCGCCGCTGCCGCGCGCCGAGGTGGAGCAACGGCTCGAGCGCGCCGCCTGCTCGTGGGCGCCG
>JBGSJD010000462.1:0-13766 GCA_041742195.1 Hyphomicrobiaceae bacterium | reverse complement strand
CTCGGCCTCGGCCAGGGCGGACGACATGGACGTCACGACGGCGTTGACGTGCGGGTTCCAGGCGGCCTCGGCGGCGCGATTGGTCTCGAGGCGGGCGACGGCGGAGAGCGGAACGGTCATCGGTGGGGCGCTCACGTGGCGGTTGGCGTAGGCCTGAACGTTACGCGGCGCGGTTGGCAACGCAATGCCCGGATTTTGGACATCGGGTGGGGAGACATATCATGCGTCCACCGGATGTCGTCGTTCGGGCGAGCGAGGCGCGCGACCGGGATGGTCTCGATCTGCTCTATCGCGACGCGTTTCCCAACGAGCCCTTGATGCCGCTGGTCGAGGCTCTGCTCACTTTTGCCGAAGGCGTGACGTCACTGGTCGCGGTTCGTGATGAGGGCGTCGTGGGGCACGTCATGTTCACGCGTGGCCGTGTTGCCGGGAGCGATCGCCCGGTTGCGTTGCTCGGGCCACTGGCTGTTGCACGCGCCGCGCAGCGGACCGGCATCGGTCGCGCACTGGTGGCGACGGGGCTCTCCCAGCTTGCACGGTGCGGCGTGCTACGGGTCCTCGTGCTCGGTGATCCTGCCTACTACGGTCGCCTCGGTTTTGTGACCGAGACCGACATTCGGCCGCTCCACGAGCTGCCGTTGGGCTGGGGCCCGGCGTGGCAGTCGATTGCGCCGCCGGGCGTCGGTACGTTCGCCATTCGGGGACGGCTCGAACTGCCCGCGCCGTGGCTCGACAAAGCGCTGTGGTCGCCGTGATCCGCGCTGCGTCGGACCACGGCGCACCTCAGCTCAGATCACGCCCTTGTCCCGGAGCTTGCCCATCTCGGCTTCGGTGAGGCCGAGAAGGCCTTTGTAAAGCTCGTCGGTGTGCGCTCCCATCGGTGGGCCGAGCCATTCGACCTTGCCCGGCGTGTCCGACAGGCGTGGCACGACGTTCGGCATGGCGATCTCGCCGACGCGCGGGTCCTTCATGCGGAGGATGTTCTCGCGGGCCGCGTAGTGCGGGTCCTTGAAGATGTCGGAGATCGAGTAGACCGGGCCGCACGGGACCTGGAACTTGTCGCATTCCTTGATGCAGTCATCGAGCGTGAACTGCAGCGTCCACTTCGTCACCCAGGCGTCGACATCGTCGCGCTCGCGGTCACGATCGGCGATCTTCTCCCAGCGCCCTCCGGGCACCGCCAGCTCGGGCTGGCCCTGTGCTTCGGCGAGGCGGGCGTAGATCTTGTCCGACGTGCAGGCGATGGCGATCCACTTGCCGTCCTTGGTCGGATAGTGGCTATGGGGGCAGACATTGACCGTTCCCGGACCCATGCGCTCGCGCTGGTAGCCCTTGTAATTGTAGGACGCGGCCAGTTCGTCCAGGATGCGGAAGACCGGCTCATAAAGGCCGATGTCGATGTACTGGCCGCGGCCGGTCATGTCGCGGGCGCGGAGCGCCAACATCACGCCGAGGGCGCCATAGAGGCCGGCGAGGTAGTCCGGAATGGTCGCCGAGCCGGGTGTCGTCGGCGGGCGATCGGGGAAGCCGGCCAGATACGAGAGGCCGCCGAACGCGTTGCCGATGCGGCCGAAGCCGGGGCGCGGGCTATAGGGGCCGGTCTGGCCGAAGCCCGAGATGCGCACCATGATGAGCTTGCCGTTCTCCTCCTTCAGCGTGTCCCAGCCGAGGCCCCACTTCTCGAGCGTGCCGGGCTGGAAGTTCTCGACGAGGACGTCGGCCTTGCGGATCATGCGCTTCAGGAGCTCGGCGCCTTCGGGCTTCCTGAGATCGAGCGTGGCGACCTTCTTGTTCCGCGTCTCCTGCAGCCAGGGGAGCGAGTCGCCCGAGGGCGTCGGGGTGCCGAACTTGCGCAGCGCGTCGCCGACGCCCGGCAGCTCCAGCTTGAACACCTCGGCGCCGAACTCGGCGAGCTGCGTCGAGCAGAACGGCCCTGCGAGGAAGCTCGACACGTCGATGACGCGGATGCCCTGGAGCGGCTTCACGGTCGGATGGGGCGATGGCGTGGCGCCGTCGGCGGACATGGCTGTCTCCTGGGAAAAAAGATTATGTCCGGACAGCCTTACAACGACTTGGCGACACTGCCAACGGTCCTGGCGGTTTGGCCCGCTGCGGCGAGCGCCGGTTTCGCGCGTTCGGGTCGCGAAGCCCGGGGGGGCTGTCGGCCTCGGCCGTGCCCCGCTTTTCTTTGACTGCGGTCGGCGCCCGCGCTCATCATTGAAGGCTTCAGCACATATCCAGCCCCCGGAGCGCGTCATGGCCCCATTCCAGAACATTCTCTATGAAGCGGTCGACGGTCGCGCGCGTATCACGCTCAATCGCCCGGAGAAGCGCAATGCGCTGTCGATCCCGCTGTTGCAGGAGCTGAGCGAAGCCCTGTGGGAGGCCGACAACGACAAGTCGGTGCATTGCGTGATCGTGCGCGGCGCGGGCAAGTCGTTCTCGGCCGGCTACGACATCACGCCCCAGCCGCCGCCGAACGCCAACGCTGGCGCGGAGGCGAAGGTCTATCGAAACGGCGGCATCTATAACAATCCGACCATCGACGACGACATCTGGCGGCTCGAGTATGCGCAGCGGCTGCGGATGCCGCTGTTCGACATGCACAAGCCCGTCATCGCCGAGGTGCACGGCTATTGCATCGCGGGCGGTACGGACGTGGCGCTGCTGTCGGACATGGTGATCGCTGCCGACGACGCCATTCTCGGCTTTCCGCCGGCGCGCGACCTCGGTTCGCTACCCAACCAGATGTGGGTCTACAATTGCGGGCCGCAGTGGGCGAAGCGATTGCTGCTCACGGGCGACACCATCACCGGGCGCGAGGCGCAGATGATCGGCCTCGTGATGAAGGCGGTTCCGGCGGAGCATCTGCGCAACGAAGTTGAGCAGCTTGCCGACCGTCTCGCCAAGATCGATCCGGACCTCCTTGCCGCCAACAAGCGCATCGTGAACCTCGGTCTCGAGCTGATGGGGGCGCGCACGCTGCAGCGGCTCGCGGCCGAAAACGACGGACGTGCGCATCTCGCGCCCGGTACGCAGCGATTCCGGAAGCTCGCGACCGGCGAGGGGTTGCGCGCCGCGCTCAAGGCCCGCGACGCCGAGTTCGGTGATGGTCGAGCTCGCGTCGATGGTCCCGAAATCCGCGACGAGCGGGGATTTCTGAAGGAGTAGCCCCAATCCTCGGCCACTTCCGTGGTGTCGCCGGTCGGAGTGCGGGCGCGCGCCGACTACCCCTTCGCGGCGATGCGCTCGGCCATGGCGATGATGCGGTCGGCACGGTAGACGATCGGGTAGTCGATGAACTTGCCGTCGAGCTGGATCGAGGCCGAGCCCGACTTTTCCGCCTCGGCGAAGGCGGCCACGACGCGGCGCGACCACTCGACCTCGGCTGGTGACGGGCTCAAGACTTCGTTCACGACCGGCACCTGATCGGGGTAGATGCACATCTTGCCCTGGAAACCGAGGCCCTTCACAGTTTCGACCGACTGACGGAAGCCCTCGGGGTCCCTCAGATCGACCCAGACCGTGTCGATCGGCGGTTCGATGCCGGCGGCGCGGGACGCCAGCACGCATTCGGTGCGGTAGGGCAGAAGTTCCATCTCGCCCCGCGTCCAGGTCATGTTCATGTCGAGCGTGAAGTCGCCGGCGCCAAAGGCGATGCGCCGGACGCGCGTTCCGGCGGCGCAGATGGCCCGGATGTTGGCGAGGCCCTTGCCGGTCTCGATGATCGGCACGACGTCGATGGCGCCCTTGGAAAGGCCGCGCTCCCGCTCGAGGTTGGCGATCAGCCAGTCGGCGGCGCGGATCTCGTCCACGGTCTCGAGCTTCGGCAGCACGATGCCGTCGACGCCCTTCTGCACCACGGCCACGATGTCGCCGTAGCCCCACTCCGTCGACATGGCGTTAACCCGCACGTAACCAAGACCGCGCCGCGGACCCTGGTAGGCCTTCACCACGACGGCGCGGGTCGCCACCTTCTCGGTGATGGGGCAGGCATCCTCGAGGTCCAGGATGGTGGCGTCGGCCGCGAGCGTCAGCGCTTTCTCGACCCGGCGCGGATGGTTGCCGGGGGCGAACAGGAACGAGCGGTAGACGGACATGGGCGGGCTCTCGAGGCTGGGGGGCGCGGGGCGCCGTCGGCAAGGGTCCGGCACGGCGGTGGCCGGATGCGGAGCGGGCGGAGCCTAGGCCAGGCCCGCGGGGTGCGCAATCGGGGCAGCCGATGAGCTGGCTTGCGAATTGCTCCCGGGGCGGAATGCTGTTGTTAACCTCGACATGCGATTCATACGGTTGGCTGGTCTCGAAAGGGGCCGGCGGGTCGCGTGTTCATGAGTCAGGTGGGCGTCGATGGCGGTAAAGGTGAGGAGGGAGCGGCCAGACCAGCGGCGGCACCACCGTGTCACCGCGCCGCTCTACGTCACGCTGGCCGGCCATCGCGTCAAGGCGGCGGACTGGAGCCTCGGCGGGCTTCGTCTCGAAGCGTTCCCGGGGGATGTCCCGGCGCCGCTGTCCGCGCTCGACCTTGTCCTCACGCTGCCGTTCCAGGGCTTCGACGTCACCTTCGACGCCAAGGCGGAGGTCGTGCGCTCCAACGCCGACAGCCGCATGATCGCGTTGCGCTTCATCGAGCTCGGCGAGCGCGAGCGCGAGCTGATGAGCCATTTCCTCGAGGAGCTCGTTCGCGGCTCCATGGTGGACGTGGAAGACACGATCCAGCGTATCGACGTGCCCGTGACGCCGGCGTCGCTGAAGCCCGATCCCAATCCGCTGAAGCAGCTGCCCGCCCGCCGCTGGCCGACGAAAATGATCGTCATGTCGGCGCTCTACGGCATCATCGGCCTTTTCATTTTCAGTTACACGGCGGTTCTGTCGTATTCGAATTTCTTCCGCATGGAAGTGCGGACGGCGGTCATCAGCGCGCCGGTGGAGACCGTGACTGCGGCTGCCGACGGGCGGGTGGAGTGGGGCGGCGTGAAACCGGGAGACCGGGTCAAGGCCGGCGAAGTGGTCGTGAAGCTCATCGACAACCAGCTGCAGCGCGAGCTGGAGCTGGCCGAGATCGAGGTGCAGCAGCGCAAGGCCAAGCTCGGCAGCCTCAAGCGCCGTCACATCGAGGAACTCGAGCGGGTGCGCGGGTTCGCGGCCATCGAAATGAAGAACATCGAGCAGACCCGTCTCGAGCTGCAGGCGCTGGTCAAGCAGCTCAAGCTCGCCGAGCAGCAGGAACTGCGCCTCAGACAGCTCAGCGAGAAGGGTTATGCAACGGCGACCAAGCTCGAGGACGCCACACGGCAGGTGATCGCGCTGCGCAAGGATCTCGACGTGCGCCGGGTGGAGCTCGATACGCGCATCCAGCTTTCGGCGCAGAACGTCGGCCAGCGGCTCTATTCCGGCACGTCGACGATCGGTACCGCGGACATCGCCGGGAAGATGGCCGAGATCGAAGCCGACATTCGCCTCGGCGAACACGAGATCCAGCTGGCACAGCAGAAATACATCGTGTCGCTCCGTCAGCAGGACCGGCTGGCGGTTCGCTCGCCATTCGACGGGGTCGTCCTCGACCTGCCGCGCCTCGACGATGCCAGCGTGCGGCGCGGCGACGTCGTCGCGATCATCGAGCAGCGACAGAATCGCGAAATCACGGCCTTCCTCAATCAGGACGAAGTGCTGAAGGTGGGGCTTGGTGACGAAGCCACGATCTTCGTGCCCGCCCTCGGCGAGACCGTTGCGGCCCGTGTCGTCCGAATCGATCGGACCTCCGGTTTCATCGACGAGCAGAAGCAGGCGCATGCCCCGGGCTATCGATGGCGCGGGGCGACGG
Source organism: Hyphomicrobiaceae bacterium (assembly GCA_041742195.1). GTDB lineage: Bacteria > Pseudomonadota > Alphaproteobacteria > Rhizobiales > Hyphomicrobiaceae. The sequence goes on along the minus strand of JBGSJD010000462.1, from coordinate 7,945 downwards.
ACCGGACCGCGAAGGTGACGCTCGCGTTCGCCGATCCCAGGAAGGTCGCCAATGCGGATCGCTATCGCGCCGGGCTGCCGGTGGTCGTGATCTTCCCGCAAAGGACGACGAACTCGATCCTCGCTTCGCTTGGCCAGAAGGCCTCCGACACGCCGTGACGGGAGGCTTGCCGATGTCCGGACTGCAAGCCGCCATCGCTTCCATCGAAGCGCCCGACCGGCCTCTCGCCCGTGGCGAGAAATGGACCGTCGGGACGCAGATCCGGCTCATCCTCTTCTTCTGTGTCTGCTTCATCTTTCTGTCACTGGTTCCGAACTCGATCTGGAATCCGGAAGCGCGGGAATTCGTCTACGCTATCGGTATCATCGGTATCTGGCGCTATGGCTGGTGGTTCAACCATTGGATGCGGGCGCTGATCTACGAGCGGATCACCTATCCGCGGAAGCGCGATCTCGCTGCGGAACTCTGGGACAGCGGCTGGCGCCCGCGTCACATCCACGTGCAGATGACGACCTTTCGCGAGCATCGTGAAATCAGCGAAGCGGTGATCCGGTCGCTGGTCCGCGAGTTCCGGGAAGCGGGCGTCCCGGCGACGATCTGGCTCGGCTCCAGCGAGCGCGAAGACGAGGAGAAGATCGCGCGCCACCTGAAGCTGGTTGGGGGCGATCTCGACATCACGCTGCGCATCATCCGCCAGAACCAACCCGGAAAACGCGTCGCCATCGCGCTCATTCTGAGGGCCATGTCGCGGGCCGGGCTGTCGAAGGACGACCTCGTCATCTTCATGGACGGCGACTTCGTCTTCCACCCCGGCATGGTGCGGAAGTGCACGCCGCTGTTCGCGCTCGATCCCGAGCTGCACGCGTTGACCACCGACGAGCACGTGTTGGTGCGCGGGCCGGGCTGGATGCAGTCGTGGCTCAACATGCGCTTCGCCCAACGTCGCCTCGCCATGTGCTCGCACGCGCTCTCGGACCGGGTGCTGACGTTGACGGGCCGTTGCTCGATGTTCCGGGCCGAGCACATCACCAGCCACGAGTTCATCCGCCTGCAGGAGGCGGATTTCCTCGATCACTGGCTGTGGGGCGAGTTCCGATTCCTCTCCGGCGACGACAAGAGCACCTGGTACACGCTGCTGAAGCGCGGCGTGAAAATGACCTACGTGCCCGATGCCGAGGGGACGACCATCGAGGTCGTGGAGGGTTCCGGCACCAAGCGCATGGTCGAAAACCTTCGTCGATGGTCGGGCAACATGCTGCGCAACGGCCAGCGCGCCATCATGCTCGGGCCGCGGGCGATGCCGTTCTTCATCTGGTGGTGTTGCGTCGACCAGCGCCTCGCGATGTGGACGATGCTGTTCAGCCCGATGCTGGCGCTTGCCGGAGCCTTCAAGCTCGGCGGCGGCTATGTGGTCGCCTACCTGCTCTATATCGCGCTCACGCGTGCGCTGCTGTCGATTGTCCTCTTCACTTACGCCCGAAGGGTCGATCTCAACTACATCTGGTGCCTCTATGTGAACCAGCTTCTGAACGCGGCCGTCAAAATCTACATGATGTGGCGCCTCGCGAAGCAGAAGTGGGCGAACCGCGGCAACCAGAAGCAGGGTTTCACCGGCGACGGTACGCTCGAGATGTTTCGGAGCGTCATGGCGATTTATCTGACCACGCTTTCAGCGGTCAGTCTGTTTCTCGTCGTGATGATTTATACGGAGTTTCTGGTTATCCCGGAATGGAACATGGTCCGGGCCATCCTTTTCTCTTAAGTCGATAAAATGCGATCGATCAAGTTCAGCTAAGAACGATCTTTTTCGGCGACAGTCTATCTGTCCACGACGGAACCGGACGCTAAAGGGTGGCGCGTCCGGCTCGGGTTGGGGTGCGCGGCATGTTCGTTGGCCGCGCTGGAACCAAAAAATGGCGGGATAGGCGGGAGCTGTGGGCAATATGGCGATGTTGGCTTCACCCGAAGGCCGGGTGCTCGAGGAGCAGACGTTTGACCAGAGCGCGCTCGTGCGCGGTGCGGAGCTGCCTGCGATCAGTGTGATCGGTCTCGGGTATGTCGGGGCCGTGTCGATGGCGTGCCTGTCGCACCTCGGCTTTCGCATGGTCGGCGTCGACGTTTCCTTCGAGAAGGTGCGCGCCATCAGCGAAGGCCGCTCTCCGATCGTCGAGGCGCGCCTCGGCGAACTGCTCGCAGCCGGTGTCGGCGAAGGACTGATCACGGCGACGCAGAATCTTGTCGCGGCGGTGATCGAAACCGACGTCACGTTCATGTCTGTCGGCACGCCGACGGCGAAGGACGGTGGCTGCGACTACACGTACGTGCGGCAGGCCAGCCGGGCCATTGGCCAGGCGCTCGCGCTCAAGACGTCGCGGCATGTCATCGTGATGCGCTGCTCGGTGCCGCCCGGCACGACGCTCGACGTCGTGGTGCCGGAGATCGAGGCGGCTTCCGGCAAGAAGCTCGGCCGCGATTTCGGCGTGTGCTTCAATCCGGAATTCCTGCGCGAGGGTGTGGCCGTTGCCGATTTCTTTGCGCCGCCGAAAACGGTCGTGGGAACGTCGGATCCGCAGACGGCCGCCGCTGTCGCATCGATCTACAAGGCCGTCGATGAGAACGTGATCTTCACGTCGATCGAAGCGGCCGAGATGGTGAAGTATGCCGACAACGTGTGGCATGCGACGAAAGTGGCGTTCGGCAACGAGGTTGGGCGGCTGTGCAAGTCGCTCGGGATCGACAGCCACGACGTGATGGACATTTTCGTCAAGGATAAGAAACTCAATCTTTCGCCCTATTATCTGAAGCCCGGTTTCGCCTTCGGCGGTTCGTGCCTGCCCAAGGAAGTTCGCGCGGTCTCGCATATCGCCAAGTTGCAGGGCGTGAACCTGCCGCTCGTCGACAGCCTGATGGCGACGAACGATGCGCACATCGCGGAAGCGGTGCGGCTGCTTGCGCCATATCACGGCAAGCGGGTCGGCTTCCTTGGGGTGACGTTCAAGCCCGATACCGACGACCTGCGCGAGAGCCCGACGATCGAGCTCATGGCGCGGCTGCTCGCCAAGGGAACGACGATCTCGGCATTCGATCCCAATCTGGATTTCGGGCCTTTGCTCCGGGGCCAGATCGACTACGTGAAGCATGCTTCGCCGACACAGGCCGAGCTGATGGACAAGCTCGAAGGCTTGATCGTCGCTGATGCGGCGACACTGCTCGCCAACTGTGACGTAGTCGTCGTCAGTCATGCGACGGCCGCCTTCCGGACCGCGGTCGCCGGCCGGCCCGCCGGCGTGCATGTTCTGGATCTGGCTCGGCTCTCGCGCGATTTGCCGGACGACGACACCTATGAAGGCATCGCCTGGTAAGACCCGATCGTGACGCACCTCGACCGGCGAAGGAAACTTCGCCGGTTTTCTCATCTGCGGTTCGATAAAATTCGAAATGAATTTTACGAGAATGACGAGGCGCATGCGCACAATCAATTTCAATCTCGCAGTTATAACAGGATCTGGAGAAGGCTCTCGGCGTGCGTCGGGTGTCTCTAATCCCTGACTACGCCGGCAGAGGCGAATGCTCGAGCCGATGATGCCAGTAACAGGAGAGACGGGAGAGCGTTGGAAATGTTGGATGCAATCAAAAGTGTAGGGAAGGCCATGCTGGGGAGCGATCTCGACGATCACCTCTTCAGCGGCGGGCGTTCCGATACACTGGAGGGCAATGGCGGAAACGACCAGCTCTTCGGTGGTGGCGGAAACGACAAGTTGCTTGGCGGCTTAGGTAACGACGTGCTCTTCGGCGACGCCGGCAAGGGTGGCGTTGCCGACATGACGAAGCTCAAGATTGCCGAGAGCGGCAAGGCGACCGTCACGTTCCAGGGCGAGAGCGCTGGCTATCAGAATGCCCTCGGCGTCTACAAGATCGCGGCCGACGGCTCGATCTACGACGTCGACGTGATGTTCTCAAATGCCTCGCTCGTCGGTTCGGGCGGCAGCCTCGTTGCCGGCAAGAGCTCGGTCGGGCTCGAGCTGAAGGCGGGCGAGCGCCTCGGCTTCTTCGTGGTTCCGGATGGCTACAGCCAGTCGGGCATGGCGAAGCTGCTTGCGGATCCGAAAGCGTCCTGGAAGTTCGAGGACGCCAAGGGCAATCCCGGTAACGTCGACGGCGGCAAGGAACTCAAGCTGGTTCATGTCGCGGCCAACGGCAAAGAGACCGACATGAAGTCGGCCTACGGCACGAGCGTCTTCCATAGCGTCGATGACGGCTCGAAGGGCCTCAACGGCGACAAGATGAGCCACGTCAAGGCCGAGGTCGACACGGCGACGGGCGTCCTGAAGATCGGGTTCGAGGATCTCAAGGGCGGCGGCGACAAGGACTTCGACGACAGCGTCTTCACGGTGGATCTCGGCGTGACCAACGCCGCGCTGCTGCCGAAGGTCGCGACGAAGGCCGTCAGCAACGACAAGCACGACTATCTCGACGGCGGGAACGGCAACGATACGCTGTTCGGCATGTCGGGCAACGACACGATGACCGGCGGTGACGGCGACGACAAGCTCTGGGGCAACTCGGGCGACGACGTCCTCGACGGTGGCGACGGCAATGACGAGCTCAACGGCGGCGCCGGCAACGACGTCCTGTCCGATGGTGCCGGCAACGACGTCGTCAACGGCAACTCCGGCGACGACACCTTCAAGGCCGGCGAGGGCGACGACGTCTACAATGGCGGATCGGGCTTCGACACGATCGACTTCTCTGGCGCGCGCCAGGGCATGACGATCGATATTTCGAAGAAGTCGGCGGACGGCATGGGTAAAGACGTCGTCTCGGGCTTCGAGAAGGTGATCGGCTCCAACTACGCTGACGCGATGAAGGGCAGCAAGGCTGTCGACCATATGGACGGTGGCGCCGGTGACGACGTCCTCCGTGGCATGGGTGGCGCAGACGTGCTGACCGGTGGCGAGGGATCCGACACGTTCGAGTGGGCCGTGAAGGACCTCGTCGACGCGAAGGGTAATCATCTCGGCGTTGACGTGATCACCGACTTCTCGAAGGAAGACAGCCTGGACTTCTCGGACCTGCTCAAGGGTGCGAAGTACAGCAGCATCGACGAAGTGGTGAAGGTCGTCGACGACGGTCGTTCCTCGCACGTCTATGCAGCGGTTGGCGGCGAGTGGCACCAGGTGGTGACGCTCGAAGGCTTCACCGGCGTCAACGCCAACACGATGGTCGGCGAAGGCATGCTGCTCGCCTGATCGGCGACGGATCGAGATGAAAAACGAGTCAGCGGGAAACTGCTGGCTCTTTTTTCGGCCAATAATATAAAATGCGAGAAAAATTAATCCCTGTTTTTGTCAGGCTAGATTACGCACATTTTATTCGACGTTGCTATCCTCGTAACTGGAGAGATCGAAAGCGGCGTGAAATTCGGCTATTTGCCGAGGAAATCAAGTGCGAAACCAAATCTTCGGATTCGCCAATTCGCGTCGCTTGCGGGGTGAGGCTTTGCAATAGCGGGTGCAAATGGCTGATTTAATCGGAACATCGTCCAGCGACAGGATCGACGGAACGGACGAGAGTGATGTCATCGACGGATTTTCCGGCGATGACACGCTCCAGGGTGGTCCGGGCGACGATGTCGTCTATGGGCGCGATGGCAACGACCGTGTGATGGGCGAGGAGGGCCAGGATACGCTCTTCGGTGGCTATGGCGACGATGCCATGGACGGTGGAGATGGCGACGATCTCCTCTATGGGACCGCCGGTCGCGATTCCATGCGTGGCGGGCTCGGAAACGACACCATCTACGGCGGAAGCGGCGACGACAGCCTTTGGGGTGACGGGGGCAACGACGAGATCTATGGCGGGAGCGGCAACGACGTTCTGAACGGGTTCGGCGAGAGCGATCGACTCTTCGGCGGTGCCGACAACGATACGATCTACGACGGCCTCGGCGACGACTATGTCGACGGCGGCTCGGGGAATGATCATTTCATCGCCGGTGGCGGCAACGACTATTTCCGAGGGGGCAGCGGTTTCGATACGCTCGAATACTCGCAATCCACGGTCGGTATTACTGCGGACCTATCGAAACATTGGGTTACGGCAGACGGTACTTCGCAGGTCTGGGGCGTCGAGCGGCTGGTCGGTTCGTCGCATGATGACGTCATGAAGGGCGACAAGTACGCTAATTGGCTGGTCGGCGGCGGTGGAAGCGACGAGTTGAGAAGCCATGCCGGCGCCGACACGATGACCGGCGGAAGCGGCAGCGATACCTTCGTCTTTCTGCGCAAGGATGTGCTGACGAACGGCGGCCTCCATCTCGGCGTCGATCGGATCACCGACTTCACCACTTCCGATACGCTCGACATGCGCGACTTCCACAAGGACGAGTCCGTGCCGCTCGACGACGCCTTCATGTTCACGCAGCAGGACGGCGGAACGATGATCTCGGCGCTAGTCGGCAACGTGTATGTCGACGTTGTCTTCCTCGAGAATGTCCCCGGCGGCTTGGCAAGCGCCTGGGCCTCCGATGCGATGTTTCTCGCCTGATCGGGCTCATCGGCGAGATGTTCCGCTACCGGAGGAATGGTTCCTAAACGCCGGATTAACGGTTGCGCTGCATAGTCGGGGGTGGCGTCTCGTCCCCTCGGGGGCGGGACGCGGTATCGTCCCGGATCGATCGAGTGGCGGCGTCAAAGATGAAAATGCCCAGTCTGCCCAGCAAGACCACGCTCCTCTTGAATGGCGCCGCCATTCTCGTTGGCGTCGCGTCGTTGGCTGTGGTCGTCCGATCGGTTTTCATAACCGACGATCCGCCAGGCTGCCGCGACCGCTATCAGACGGCGATGCGCCTGGCTCTCGACAAGCAAGGGACGCCGCTGGCTCCGGAGGAGTTGCAGGCGAGGCTCGGCGCCAGCGAGTGGGGCCTCCGGGATGCGGCTCGGGTCGTCAAGCTGAAGTCCGGTCCGGCGACGTTCGCGCTCGAGCTCAATCTCGGCACAGCGCGGGAGCGGGCCGCCGCAAGTCATACGGAAATTCGGCCTGGCATGGGGTTCGTTTGGGCGCCGGCGGGTCTCAACGGAGCGTCGACAGCGTGCCTCTCCTACGGCCTCTACGTTTCCGAGGGTTTCAGTTTCGGGCGTGAAGCGCGTCTGCCGGGGCTGCAGGGCGGGCTTGCCACGGACCAGGGTGGTGAGCCGACCTTCTCGACCCGCTACTCGGTGGCGCCATCCGGCGACGCTTCGATCAACATGCATCTCGCCGGACAGACCGGCGGCCGGCCCTTCACAAGCGACCGGCGCGGCTTCAAGCTCGAGACCGGGCGTTGGATGCAGTTCGAGCAGGAAGTCGTGCTGAACGCGGCGGGCAAATCCGACGGACTGCTGCGCGTGTGGCAGGACGGCCGGCTCGTGTTTCTGAAGACCAATGTTGCGTTCCGGTCGGACGCCAAGGAGCACATCACCGGCGTCTTCGCCGAGTTCGTCGGCGGCGCTCCGCCGGCAGGGCAGAAGTCCGGGCCGCAGGTGCTCTGGATGACGCCCTTCGAGGTCCGCTGGCAGCGCTGACGCGCGGGGCTCAGCGGCCAGCCAGCCGATCGAGGGCTTCGAGGCGTTTGGCCGTAACGGCAAGGCCATGGGTCGCGACTTCGCTTCGGCGTGCCAGTCTCCGGCTGCCGGGCAGGCGTGCGTCGCCGTCCGTGGCGATGTCCTCAGCGAGTGAGGCGAGACGCGCACCGAACTGAGCGCCGCCCGGGAACGTCGACGGATCAATCGTCACGACAAGCTGGCCCGTCGATGGTGGCGGTCCGTTCGCATCGAGGAACGACGAGGCCTCGGCTGCGAAACTGCCGCCCGTCAGCGCCGCCGCCAGTACTTCCACCATGAGGGCCAATGCAGCGCCCTTGGAGCCTCCGGCTGGCAGCAGTGTTCCCGCCAGCGCCGCACGGGCG
>JBGSJD010000461.1:0-4952 GCA_041742195.1 Hyphomicrobiaceae bacterium | reverse complement strand
GCGAGGGCCTTGGCCGCTGCTTCGCCGATGCCGGTGCCGGCGCCGGTCACCCACGCGATCTTGCCAGTGATGTCTCTCACGTCTCGTCCTCCTGCCGCGGTTGGCGAAGTGAAGCAGGTTTGTCTGACGGAGCCAACCGGCCGCTACGTTGACAGCGCTCGCGTCAGCCGGGACAGTCGCGCCCGGACCTCGGGTGGCTGGAGAGACGCATGGCAGGCAAGGTGGCAGTGATCGCGGGCGCGACGGGTGCAGCATCGAAGCGTCTGAAGGAGGTGCTGCTGGCGCGCCCCGAGTTCCGCGTCGTCGGCTTGTCTCGGACGCCGCCGCCCTCCTCGGATCCGCGCCTCACCTTCATCGCGGCCGATCTGACGAACCCGGCGAGCATCGATGCCGCCATGGCCCGCATCCCCGATGCGACGCACGTCTTCTACACCGCGCGTGCCCAGTTCTCGGACGCCTCGAAAGGCGTCGAGGACGTCGACGGCAACGCGGCCATGGTGCGCAACCTCGTCGACGCCGTGGAGCGCCACGCGAAGTCGCTCGAGCACGTGCATCTGGTCGAGGGGACGAAGTGGTACGGCATGCACCTCGGCCGCATGTCGTCGCCCGCCCGCGAGGACGACCCACGCCATATGCCGCCCAATTTCTATTACGCCCAGGAGGACATTCTCCGTGACCGTCAGGCGGGCAAGTCGTGGACTTGGTCGGCATCCCGCCCCGGTTTCCTCTACGACTTCTCCCCCGAGCGCCCCCGCAACATCCCGGCGCTGATTGGCGCCTGGGCGGCCATGTGCCGCGAGTTCGGCACGCGCCTCGATTTTCCGGGCAAGCCCGAAACCTATACGGCGCTCTTCGAGGCGACGGACGCAGCCCAGCTCGCCCGTGCGATCGGCTGGATGTCGACGTCGGAGAAAGGCCGCAACCAGGCCTTCAATGTCACCGACGGGACGATGTTCCGTTGGGAGCGGCTCTGGCCCCGCATCGCGAAATTCTACGGGCTCGAGTTGGGTCAGGTGCGGCCGCTCGATATGGGCCGCTGGATGTCCGACAAGGCGCCGGTTTGGGACGCCATCGTCAAGCGACACGGCCTCGTCGCAACGCCCATGGACAAGGTCGTCACCTGGAACTTCGGCGATTTTCTCTGGGGCCTCGAGACCGACGTCGTATCGTCGACCACCAAGATCCGCCTCGCCGGTTTCCACGACACGGTCGACACCGAGGACCGCATCCTCGAAATGCTCGGCCAGTACCGCGAGGCACGGGTTCTGCCGTGAGACCTACCCCGGGCGCTTGTCGTCGAGGTGGCGCGCTTCGCCGGGCAACAGGTGCGGCACGCCCCGGCGGATGGGAAACGCGAGCCGCGCCTTGCGGCTGACCAGCTCCTGGTTGGCCTCGTCGTATTCGAGCGTCGTCTTCGTGATCGGGCAGACCAGCAGTTCCAGCAGCCGGCGATCGACCCGCTCGGCCGAAGCCGGGGCTTCGCTCGCCTCGTCGTTGCCGTTCTCGTTGCCCTGGTTCATGGCTGTTGCACCCCGAGCTTCGTGCCGCATCGTCACGGCCTCACTGCAGTCGACCACCTTGCGGCTCGCTGCCACCGGAAGCCAGCTCCATCTCGGCCAATGTCATCAGCGCTTCGGCGCGCTCCTTCAGCGTCGGCGCTTCGAGCAGGGCCTGCTTTTCACCCGGTCCGAACGGACTGGCGACCGAGAGCCAATTGATGAGCGCTTCCGATCCGGTCCGTGCGATCGAGTTCCAGTCGGCCTTGAGGTTGCGCTGGTTGAGGTAGCGCTTCAACGTATCGAGCAGGCGCTCCCGGTCGACGTCCTCTTCGCCGTTGCCGGGCTCGAGATCCCCGGCGAAGACAGAGAAATCGGCATCGACCGAGCGGTACGGATGCGGCGTGCCGACTTCGCCAAGGAACCGGAAGCGGCACACGCCTGTCAGCACGATCGTGAGCCGCCCGTCGTCCTGCTCCTGATAGGTGGTGACCCGCCCGGCGCACCCGATCTCACGCAGCTCCGCGGAACGCTCTTGCGGCGACCCCGTCGGCCCGCCTTCCCCCACGGGCTGGATGATCCCGACGAGGCGCGAGCCGCTCATGATGTCGTCGAACAGCTGCAGATAGCGAGGTTCGAAAATGTTGAGCGGCAGCGAAGCGCGGGGCAGCAGGATTACGCCGGAAAGCGGAAAGATCGCCATCTGGCCGGGAAGATCCGTGACCGCTTGATATCGCCGCAACATGGCAGTCTCCGTTCCGGTCGCAACCGCTGAGGTGGCTCGAGGCCGCCCGAAGGGGCGTCCTCAAGAAAACAGCATCGAGGACAATCGTCGCCGGCCGTCGAGTGTCGCCGGGTCTTTCGGACCCCAGGCCTCGAAGAGCTGGACGAGCTGCTTGCGCGCGGCCTGCTCGTTCCAGTTCTTGTCCCGCCTGAAGCTCTCGAGAAGCTCGGTCACGGCCGCTTCCTTGTCGCCGGCGGCCGCAAGCGCCATCGCAAGATCGATACGCGACTGGTGATCGGCCGGATTGGCGGCGACCTTGGCCTTCAGCTGCTCCGTCTCGTCGGGAGCCGCGCCACGTTTGGCGAGCTCGATTGCGGCCCGCACGCTGGCGATGACCTGCGCGGACTGCTTTTCCGGCGGAGCGAGGCCGATGGTCTGCTCGGCGCGTCCGACATCGCCGGTTTGCAGGTAGCATTTCGCGAGGCCGGCCAGCGCCTCCAGGTTCTCGCGATCTTCTTTCAGGACGGCGGCGTAGATTTCGGCCGCGGTCTGGATGTCGCCGGCTTCGAGCAGCTTGTCGGCCTCCGCGACGGCTTCCGCGAGGTCGGCGCCGGCATCCTCCCCGATCAGCCGCTCGACGAACGCCTTGACCGCGCTCTCTGGCTGGGCGCCTGCGAACCCGTCGATCGGGCGGCCGTCGCGAAAGGCATAGACGGTCGGGATGGACTGCACGCGAAGCTGGCCGGCGATGGCCGGGTGCTCGTCGATGTTGATCTTGACGAGCCGCACCTTGCCGCCGAACGACTTGACCACCTTCTCGATGATCGGCGTCAATTGCTTGCAGGGGCCACACCAGGGCGCCCAGAAGTCGACGATGACGGGCAATTGCCGCGATGCATCGAGCACATCCGCCTTGAAGCCGGCCGTGCTCGAGTCCTTGATCATCTCGCCTGCGGGCGCGGCTGCGCCGCCGCCGGGGCCGCCTCTCTGACCGAATTCCATTCTCGTCTCCATCGCGATCTGAGGCGCGCAGGTTGGACCTGCCGCGCCGAGCAAGGGTCTATTCTCCTGCGGGCCCCCGGCGCGGCGTCACGTGCCGCTGTCGAGGCCCGGCAAGTCGAGTATCCGAGGCGTGTGCCCACAGGCCTCGATGAACCTGATGAGATCATCCCGCCGGAGACTGGTCGTCGCCGTGTTCTCCAGCGGATGACAGTTGATAATCTCATACTCCATCAGCCGGCGATCAACTACCACGCTGACGCGACGGCCCTGATCGTTGATCAGCGCCAGCGCCGTGACCGACCCGGGCGTGACGCCGAGCACTTCGAGCAGGAGCTCCGGCTTCCCGAACGACAGCCGCGCCGATCCCATGACTTTCGGGAGCGCCTTGAGGTTGATCGATGCATGACAATCGGCGACGACGAGCCAAAGTCGATCTTTGGCGTCCTTGAGAAACAGGTTCTTCGTGTGCCCGCCGGCGATCTCGGAGTGCAGCGCATTGCTCTCGCCCACTGTGAAGACGGCCTCGTGATCGACCGTCGTCGTCTCGATGCCGAGCTCGGCGAGCCGGGCCATCAGTTCGGCACGTGTCTTTGGCATGAGAAGCGGCTCCAGATTCGGCGAAATGATGGGCGTCGTATCGACCCGCGTGGCCCGCTCGTAGCAATGTCTGGCCACCCCGCCAAGTCGCTTGCGCGCTGTCCGGACTTATTGGACACTTGCCATCGACGAGGCCGAGAAGACGCCGCCATGGGCGCCCGCTTCGATAGCGCAGACTTCGAGAGGAAATGCCATGAAGGTGATGTGGTTCCATCTCATGCCGTACACCGAGCTTCCCGCTGATTTCCGGGACAAGCATCCCTCGGTTTGGGTCGATATTCACTCGACGCTCTTTGACCCGAAGCGCGCCCACCACATGTACAACGACTTCATGGACGAGCTCGAATACGCCGCCGAATGCGGCTTCGACGCGGTCTGCGTGAACGAGCATCATTCCAACGGCTATGGCCTGATGCCGTCGCCCAACCTGATCGCCTCGGCGCTCGCCCGTCGCACCACCGACACGGCGATCTGTGTGATGGGCAACTCCCTCGCCCTCTACAACCCGCCAACCCGGGTGGCGGAAGAATTCGCCATGATCGACTGCATTTCCGGTGGCCGCCTGATTGCCGGTTTCCCGGTCGGCACGCCGATGGACACCTGTTACGCCTACGGCACCAATCCCTCCATGCTGCGCGAGAAATACATGGAGGCGCACGACCTCGTCATGCGCGCCTGGACGGAGAAGGAGACGTTCGCCTTCAACGGCCGATTCAACCAGCAGCGCTACGTGAACATCTGGCCCCGCCCGGTACAGGAGCCCCACCCGCCCGTCTGGATCCCCGGCGGTGGCTCCGTCGAGACGTGGCAGTGGTGCGCTCGGATGGACTACGTCTACTGCTACCTCTCGTACTACGGCTACAAGGCCGGCCTGAAGACCATGCAGGGCTTCTGGAACGAGATGGAGAAGCTCGGCAAGGATCGCAATCCCTATCGCGCGGGCTTCCTGCAGTTCGTCGGCGTGGCCGAGACCCGCTCCGAAGCCATGGAGCGTTATGCCGAAGCCGCCGAGTACTTCTACGGCCGCTGCCTGCACGTCGACCTGAAGTACGCCTCGCCCCCGGGCTACAACACCGAGGCGACCCAGCGCGTCGGCCTCGAGAGCCAGGTCCGCGCCGCCGCCGAGGCGGCCG
>JBGSJD010000460.1:0-5313 GCA_041742195.1 Hyphomicrobiaceae bacterium | reverse complement strand
TGTTCCGGCTGGCCGGGATCGGTGTCGACGGGCTGGTTCCCGCCGCCGAGGCCAACCCGCCCGACCTCTTCGGCGGCTGAGCGGCGCCCGGCGAGACTTGCATCCGCCGCCGAACATATCGAGAATGCTGGCGACCGCAGCCCGCAGGGAGGCCAGCTTGAGTGAGCCCATCGACGAGGAGTTCGGCTTCGCGCCGGACTACGACGCTCCGATCCCGTACATGCACCGGATCCGGACCTACTATCAGACGCTCGGCTACGGCGCGCCCTACCGCTGGGCGCATTATCGGGACGTGCCCTTCACGCCGATGACGAAGCCGCTTGGCGAGGCGACGATCGCCTTGATCACCACGGCGGCGCCGTTCCGGCCGGACGCCGGCGACCAGGGCCCCGGCGCGCCCTACAACTCGGCCGCCAAGTTCTTCAAGGTCTATTCCGGCGACGTCCGGCAGGATCACGACCTCCGCGTTTCGCACATCGGCATCGATCGCAATCACACGACGGCCGAGGACAGCAACACCTGGTTCCCGTTGCCGGCGTTGCGCGAGGCCGAGGCGCGCGGCCTCTTCGGCAAGCTCGCTCCGCGCTTCCATGGCGCACCGACGAACCGCAGCCACAAGACGACCATCGAGGTCGATGCCGAGGAGTTGCTCGCGCGGGTCAGGGAGGACCGCGCCGACGCGGTGCTGATTGCGGGTAATTGACCGGTGTGTCACCAGACCGTGAGTCTGGCCGCTCGCACCATCGAGGCCGCAGGCATCCCGACCGTCGTGATGGGCTGCGCCAAGGACATCGTTGAGCACGTCGGCGTGCCGCGGTTCCTGTTTTCCGACTTCCCTCTCGGCAACCCCTGCGGCAAGCTGAACGACAAGGCGTCCCAGGCCGCCACGCTGGAGTTGGCGTTGCGCCTGCTCGTCGGCGCTCCGGGCCCGCGCACGACCGTCCAGAACCCGATCCGCTGGAATGCGGACGGCAAATGGAAGCTCGACTATTCGAACGTCGAGCAGTTGTCGCCCGAGGAGATCGCCCGCCGCCGCGCCGAGTTCGACCGCGGCAAGGAAGTCGCCAAGCAGCGCCTCGCCGAGGACCTGAAGAAGAAGGGCGCTGCCGAGTAGGCCGTCTCCGCGACTGACCGGCCCGCCGCGTGCGGGCCGGATCATGTCGAGGCAGAGGCAGGGTGCGCCACCGACGGCCGTCCGCCGACGTCAGAACTTCCAGTTGGCGCCGACCCGAACCACGCTCGCGGTATTCTCGAACGCGTAGGTCTCGCGGTTCTCGCTGAGGCCCTCGATGCGGCCGAAGTCCATGTAGAGATACTCGACCTTGACCGTCATGTTGGACGAGACCGCCTGCTCGAGGCCGCCGCCGAGCGTCCAGCCCGTGCGAAAATCGCGGTTCCACGCGGTTTGCCCTGCGGCGTCCCCATAGCCCACCTCGTCGACGTCCATGAAGGCGAAGCCGCCGGTTCCATAGATCAGCGTGCTGGGAGTCATCAGGAAGCCGGCCCGCGCCCGCATCGTTCCCCACATGGGCCCGAAGCTCGCCTTCCAGACGTGCCCGTCGAAGATGACCTTGTCCTCGGCGGACAGGTCCATGACGCCGACGTCGGCCTCGAGACCCACGAGCAGTCCGGGCGACATCATGAAATTATAACCCACGGTAAGGCCCGCGACCCCGCCGCTGAGATCCTGAGTCGCCGTGCCGTGATTGTCGTTGCGGTCGTACTCGTGCGACGACGTTCCCCATCCATAGCCGACGCTGGCGCCGAAATAGAGGCCCTGCCAGTTGTACTCGGGCGACCCGTAGCTGATCGGGTCGGACGGCGGCGGCGCGCCTCGGGGGCGTCCATTGGCAACGGCGGCGTCGATGCCGACGGACGGCAGGGCCAACGCGATCAAGATCGCGGTCGTGACTGGCAAGCGTGTCATGAAGTCCTCCAGGCACACCCTGGCGATCGCCAGGGCGTGTACGCGACGAATGCTCCCCCTTGCCACTCGAACTCCCGCGGACAGATAGACCGGCAATCGTGGCGATAGTGTGCGCAACGACTAAAATACTCTACGAGATCAATATGATGGAAAGTAGTGATGTGAGGATAAGTGAAGTGGGCCGGGGCCGTGCAGCTCGTGTTCCGGCGCCGACACTTGCTTCCCTTGGCGGCTTGGTCGAGAGCACATGCCGGCGCCGGAGGAACACGAGCAACTCAATGAGTCTCGTGTAGCTTTTGCCTCTGACGTTGGCGACGGGTCTGGCCGCAGACGGGTACCAAACGTCAGAGGCGCTACGCTAGGCCGGCCAGAGCGCCGCGAGATAGACGGCATAGGCGCCCAGCAGAATGCCACCCTCCACGCGTCCGATCGTGTAGCCGGTGCGCGCGACGACGAGGAGCAGCGCCGAGACGACCAGCATGACGAGGGCATCGAACCGCACGATCTCCGGCGGAATGGTCGTCGGCGCGATCAGCGCCGTGACGCCGGCAATGCCGAGGATGTTATAGATGCACGAGCCGAGGACGTTGCCGAGGGCGACATCGGTGTGCCGCCGGAGCGCGGCGATGACGGAGGTGACGAGCTCGGGGAGTGAGGTTCCGACGGCGACGATCGTGAGCCCGATGAGCGTTTCCGAGACGCCGGCACTGCGCGCGATGCCGGTCGCGCCGTCGACGAGCAGTTTCCCCCCGCCGACCACCAGCAGCAGCCCGAGCACGGCGATCCCCAGCGGCCAGGCGAGCCCGGATGATGCGACGGGAACGGCAGTCTCGGGCGCGGTCGCGGGCTCGCCCAGATGGCTGTCGAACACTTCCTCGTGCGCTTCGAGCCGTTCGTAGGCCGCTGTATGGCCACCCGGCGCGCCCGCCGTCTCCTGCAGGTAGGCATAGTAGATGTAGCCGGCGAGGCCGGCGACGAAGATCACGCCGACGACCCGGTCGAGGGATGCAAAATAACCGACGAGGCAGAAGGCCGCCGCCGTGATCAGCACGAAGCTGCCGTCGCGCCGGAGCGCGTTCTGGGAGACCGCGACCGGCGTGATCACGGCCGCAATCCCGAGAATGAGCAGGATGTTGGCGATGTTGGAGCCGACGACGTTACCGACGGCGATGCCCGGCGAGCCCGCGAGCGAGGCTTCGATGCTCGTCACGAGTTCCGGCGTCGATGTGCCGAAGCCGACCAGCGTCAACCCGATGAGCAAAGGCGACATGCCGAGGCGCTCCGCCACGGTCGACGCGCCGCGGACGAGGCCTTCCCCCCCGGTGAGCAGCAGCGCGAGCCCCGCGACGACGAGGAGAATATCCATGATGCGCGAGCCTCCGGGTTGGCGCCGATACAGCGCCCTCAGATGCCGTGCGCCGCCGGTCCTGTGAAGCGACAGATTTGCCTCGATGGGAGGAAATCGCCCGGCTCGGCCCCGCTGTGCCGATACTGCGCCAATGTCGATTGCGCCCAGGCAGCTGTGGCCGAACGCCCGGGCCTCTTTCCCCGGGCTGTGGCAACTGTTATATGTCCGGACAATCCTGATCGCCTGGTCCCCGTACCATTGGCCAGCCGGGAGCAAGACCTCACGCGGCCTCGTCCGCCCTTGACCGATGCCAGTCCGCGCTTGACCGATGCCAGTCTGCCTTTGACCGATGCCAGTCTGCCTTTGACCGATGAAGGAGAGCCCATGCCGAACGCAGCCACCAGCGCCCACCCGAGCGAGACGCCGGCCCTTGACGCGATCATCATCGGCGCCGGCCTGTCGGGCATGTACCAGCTCCATTGCCTCCGCGACCGCCTCGGGCTAAGGGCCGAGGTGCTCGAGGCAGCGGATGGCGTCGGCGGCACCTGGTACTGGAACCGCTATCCGGGTGCGCGTTGCGACAGCGAGAGCCATTCCTATTGCTTCCAGTTTTCCGACGAACTCTTGCAGGAGTGGGAGTGGTCCGAGCGCTATCCGCAGCAGCCCGAGATCCTGCGTTACATGAACTTCGTCGCCGACAAGCTCGATCTGAAGCGCGACATCCGCTTCAAGACGCGCGTGACCGGCGCCGAGTACGATGTCGCCCGCAATGTCTGGCACGTCTCGACGGACAATGGCGACCGCTTCACCGCGACCTACCTGATCACCGCCGTCGGCTGCCTCTCGACCGCCAACGTGCCGAACATCCCCGGCCTCGAAAGCTTCGCGGGCCAAGCCTACCACACCGGTCTCTGGCCCCACGAGGGCGTCGATTTCCGCGGCAAGCGCGTCGCCCAGATCGGCACCGGCTCGACCGGCATCCAGGCCGCCCCCGTCATCGCCGAGACGGCCAAGCACCTCACCGTCTTCCAGCGCACGGCCAATTACTCCGTGCCGGCCCATAACGCCCCCCTCTCGCCCGAGCGGAAGAAGGAGCTGAGGGATCGCATCGAGGAAACGCGGCGGGTGATGCGCTCGACGCCCAACGGGCACCCGTTTCAGATTGTCGATCGCTCGGTGTTCGACGTCTCCGACGAGGAGCGCCGCCGCATCTATGAAAAGCAGTGGGAAGTCGGCGGCCTCCAGTTCCGCGCCGCCTTCCGTGACATCCTGCTCGACAAGAAGGCCAACGATACCGCGGCCGAGTTCCTGAAGGACAAGATCCGCGCGATCGTGAAGGACCCGAAGACGGCGGCCATTCTCGCCGACATCGACCATCCTTATGCCGCCAAGCGGCCGCCGATCGACAGCCATTATTTCGAGACCTTCAATCGCGACAACGTCTCGCTCGTCGACGTGCGCTCCGACCCGATCGAGGCCGTCACCCCGACCGGCATCCGCCTCAAGAGCGGCGCCGAGCACGAGGTCGACATCATCGTCTTCGCCACCGGCTTCGACGCCATGACCGGCTCGCTGATCAAGCTGAACATCAAGGGCCGCGACGGCCTGCCGCTTGCCACAGCCTGGGAGGCCGGCCCGCGCAACTACCTCGGCATCCAGGTGTCGGGCTTCCCGAACATGTTCACGCTCACGGGCCCCGGCAGCCCGTCGGTGCTCTGCAACATGCCGGTGCCCATCGAGCAGCACGTCGAGTGGGTCACCGACTGCATCGCCCACATGCGGAAGAACGGCATCGCGCGCATCGAGGCGAAGCCCGAGGCGATGGACAGGTGGGTCGCCCACGTCAACGACGCCGCGAAGGCGACGCTGCTGCCGGAAGCGCACCACTCCTGGTATCTGGGCGCCAACGTGCCCGGCAAGCCGCGCGTGTTTATGCCCTACGCCGGCGGCATGGCGCGCTTCCGCGACATCTGCAACGACGTCGCGGCCAAGGGCTACGAAGGCTTCGAGCTGAGCAGCGGCGAGCGGCAGGCAGCGG
>JBGSJD010000459.1:0-1655 GCA_041742195.1 Hyphomicrobiaceae bacterium | reverse complement strand
TTGCTCGGGCCGCTAGCGGTGGATGCCGCGTTCGCCAATCAGGGCCACGGCCGCCGCCTCATCGCCGAGGTGGCAGACATGGCCCGCCAGGCGGGCCGCGAACTGATCGTGCTGGTCGGCGACCTCCCCTATTACGGCCGGCTCGGCTTCGTAGCGGTTCCTCCGTCCCGGATCGTTTTGCCCGGTCCGGCCGATCCCGCCCGCATCCTCGTCCTCGAGCTTGTGCCGGGAGCCCTGTCGCGCTTCGAGGGCCTGGTCACGCCCGCGCCGGACGCCATCGCCCCCCGGTCCTGAGAACCGAGGGGCGGCGGACGATCGGGGGGGCCGGCGCCAGCGAGAACAGCCGGTCACCGTGGGTCCGATTTACCAGATGCAGGCGCGAACCTTGTAGCCGTGCCTCCAGACCCAGCCGTAGTGGTTGCACGTCGGAGCGTAGTAGCGGTAGGCCGGCTTGTAGTGGCGATAGCCGTAGGCCGGACGATACTTGTAGCCGTAGCTGTGGCCGTAGCTGTAGCCGTGGCTGTAGCCGTAGCCGCCCCACTTCTTGTGGCCGTAGCCGGCATCTGCCGAGGTTGCCATTCCGGCGGTTGCGACGATCAGGGCGGCGGCGAGTGCGATGTTCTTCAACATGACAATGTCTCCTTGAGGGAATTTGGATTGCTGTTTGGTTTCAGAGTGTTGATTTGAGGGATCGGCTCAGTACCAGGCCACGCAGACCCGCTTCTTGTGCCCGTAGTGGTAGGCCCACACCCGCTTCGCGCAGACCGGCCGGTAGACGCGGTAGCCGTAGCCGTAGTGATGACGATGCCCGTAGGCCTTGAAGTGATGGAACTTGCCGAAGTGATGCCCCTTGTGCCGGTACCCGGCCTCCGCCGGCGCGATGGACGCCGTGGCTGCGAGGACACCTGCAACGAGAGCGAAGACGAAGGTGCGTTTCATGACTGGTCTCCAGTTGTCGGTTTCTCTCAGATCGGGCGCCGCTTCCGTCGAGTGCTGCAGGTTGTGGCCACCGCGTTCTGATCTGCGTTCAATATACATGAAATCGAGCCGATGCGTATTGTTTTATTTTCACATGATTGTGATTGCCGCTGAATGAGATCAAGATATTGATTAAAAATGGATTTTTGGCAGACGCGCTCCAGCACGTCGAGCTCACTACCCCATGCTCGGCCCTGATCGCGCCCGGTCTGCACCCACCGCAATGGGGAGCAGGATGGCCGTGCAGGGTGGCCACGCGACGCCCGTCTGATCGAGCGCCGAAGTCCGCGCCTCTTCCTCTTGGCCGCTCGCCCCGCGCCCGTCGCGGACACGCCCGCCAGCGATCACGAAATCGGCCGCTCTGATCACGTCCGCCGGGCGGCTGATCACTGTTCGTCACTGGTCCGTGAGACCCACTGGCCATCGATGGGGAGGGCAGCCTATCTATGGTTCACCGGCAGCGAGAGACCGAGACGAAGATCCACGAACTCGCTGACACAAAACACAAAAGGAGCCATGCCATGAAGACCATCGCCGCTTCCATCCTCGCCCTCGGCCTGTTCGTCGGCGCCGCCAGCGCAGCCAACGTCGGCGTGTTCGCCGACATCGCCGAGACCGCCCCGCGCAGCGCCTTCTCCGACATCGCCGACAGCGCGCCCCGCTCGCCCTTCGACCAG
>JBGSJD010000458.1:0-4059 GCA_041742195.1 Hyphomicrobiaceae bacterium | reverse complement strand
GCCCGGATGCGATGGACGTGGACCAGCGCCGCCTGCTTGTTGATCCAGCGACTTTCGCCGGACAGCGTCGCGATCCGGCCGTCGAGCGACTGGCCGAGTTGCGCCACGACGAACGGCCGGTCGCGGGGAGCCGAGGTGATGCGGGCGATCGCGTCGGTGGTCACGGCGGGAGCGCCTTCCGTTCGGGCGTGGGGTCCGTTGCCACTGGCGATGAGGTCGCCGTCTCGAGCGGGGGCCAAGCGCCGAACCCGGCGAGCGGCCCCCAACCGCACGTCACATCACCCGATCGTGCTCACGTCCACGAAGCGGCCGGCGATGGCGGCGGCGGCGGCCATGGCCGGGGAGACCAGATGGGTGCGGCCCTTGTAGCCCTGACGGCCCTCGAAATTTCGGTTCGAGGTCGATGCGCAGCGCTGGCCGGGCAGGAGCTGGTCCGGATTCATGCCGAGGCACATCGAGCAGCCCGGCTCACGCCATTCGAAGCCCGCGGCCTTCAGGATCTTGTCGAGGCCCTCGGCTTCGGCCTGCAGCTTGACGAGGCCCGAGCCCGGCACGACGTGGGCGTAGGCAAGGCGCGGCGAGATGCGCTTGCCCTCGACGATCTTCGCCACTTCGCGGATGTCCTCGATGCGGCCGTTGGTGCAGGAGCCGATCCAGACCACGTCGAGTTCGACGTCGGTCATCTTCGTGTTCGGCTTCAGGCCCATGTAGTCGAGCGCGCGGACGACGGAGGCGCGGCGTCCCTCGTCCGTGATCTTCGCGGGGTCGGGCGTCGCGCCGTCGATGGTGATGACCATCTCGGGGCTCGTGCCCCACGACACGATCGGCGGCAGGTTGCCGGCGTCGAGCGTGATCACGCTGTCGAAATGCGCGCCCGGATCGGTGTGGAGCGTCTCCCAGTAGCGCATGGCCATGTCCCAGGCCGCGCCCTTCGGCGACTTCGGACGATCCTTCAGGTAGGCGAAGGTCTTCTCGTCCGGCGCCACCATGCCGGCCCGGGCGCCACCCTCGATGGACATGTTGCAGACCGTCATGCGGCCTTCCATCGACATCGCCTTGATGGCGTCGCCGCCGTATTCGATGACATAGCCAGTGCCGCCGGCGGTGCCGATCTTGCCGATGATGGCCAACACGATGTCCTTCGGGCCGACGCCGCGCTTAGGCGTGCCATCGACGCGAATCGACATGTTCTTCGCCTTGCGCTGCACCAGCGTCTGGGTGGCGAGGACGTGCTCGACCTCGCTGGTGCCGATGCCGTGCGCCAGGGCGCCGAACGCGCCGTGCGTCGAGGTGTGGCTGTCACCGCAGACGATCGTCGTGCCGGGCAGCGTGAAGCCCTGCTCCGGGCCGATCACGTGCACGATGCCCTGCCGCGGATCGAGTTCGTCGTAGTACTCGATGCCGAATTCCTTCACGTTCGCCGCGAGCGTCTCGACCTGGATGCGGCTTTCCTCTTCCTTGATGCCGGCGCGGCGGTCGGAGGTGGCGATGTTGTGATCAACGACGGCCAGCGTCTTCTCCGGCTGGCGGACCTTGCGGCCGGCGAGGCGGAGGCCTTCGAAGGCCTGCGGCGAGGTCACCTCGTGGACGAGATGGCGGTCGATGTAGAGCAGGCACGTGCCGTCGTCGCGGCGCTCGACGACGTGGTCCTCGAAAATCTTGTCGTAGAGTGTCTTCGGCGCGCTCGCTGCCATGGCCAAGCCCCACTGTGCGGATGGTTATGTCGTGTGTGTGATAGCCCGACGGCGCAGCCGCTGCAATCTTGCGGGCGAGGCTCGCCAGGCGCCACCCAAAAAAGAAAACCGGGCAGCGGTTGCCCGCGCCCGGTTCGAGGTCGATTTACCGCGCAAGCGCGGCTGAAGGCGTCAAAGGGAGGGTACGACCTTCATCAGCTGTCCGTCACAGCTGTATTATTGCTACCTGCGGCCCCGGCGTTCAGTAAGTGGGGGGAGCGCATGAAGGCCATGCGCCTTCCGCATACCTGACCGGATCAGAATTTCCACTGACGCGCCTTGGCGACAACGAAGTCCCTGAAAACCTGCACTTTCTTGGCTCCCTTGAGCTCTTCGGGATAGACGAGGTACACCGGCAGGCGGGTGATCTCGATGTCCGGCAGGACAGGGACGAGATCCTTCTCCTCCTCGGTGAGATAGTCGGGAATGAGACCCACCCCTATCCCTGAGCGGATGGCGTATTTGACGGCCAGAACGGTGCTCGCGCGGAACGCCGGGATCCGCGCCTCACGACCCTCACGCCCCAAGGTCTCGAGCAGATTGATGCTCGCCAGATGTGCCGGAGGGTTGCCCATGAACGAGACTAGGCGATGCTTGTCGAGATCCGCGGGCACCTGGGGCGCGCCGAACCGGCGGATGTAGTTCGGCGACGCGTAGGCATGGACCTGCATCGAGAACAACGGCCGGCGGATGAGATCACTCTGCTGGGGCTCGCGCGCCCAGATAGCGACGTCGGCGACGCGCATCGACAGGTCGACCGGCTCGTCGTTGAGAATGAGCTCGAGGCGGATGTCGGGGTAGACGTCGATGAACTCGCGGATGCGCTGCGTGACCCACACGGCGCCGAGGCTGACAGACGACGTGATGCGCAAATCGCCAGCGGGCTTGGTCGTCGAATCGGAGAGGAGCGTCTCGGCCGTCTGCAGCCGGTTCATGACGTCGCTCGCCGTCCGGTAGAGGATCTCGCCCTGCTCCGTCAGCACGAGGCCGCGGGCGTGGCGATGAAACAGCGGAATGCCAAGATCCTTCTCCAGTGACGACACCTGACGACTGACGGCCGATTGGCTCATGCGCAGCGCCTCACCGGCATGGGTGAAGCTGCCGGCCTCGGCGGCGGCATGGAAGATGCGGAGTTTGTCCCAGTCCATTTTGTGGCCCCGGTGGGGGTTGCAGGGGCGGCGCGCTCAGTGCGCTGCGGCGGACGCGTGGTGACCGGCGAGGAACTTCTCGACCTCGAGCGCCGCCATGCAGCCCATTCCAGCGGCCGTGACGGCCTGGCGGTAGATGTCGTCCTTGACGTCGCCGGCGGCGAACACGCCGGGCACCGATGTGGCGGTGCTGTCCGGCTTCGTCACCAGATAGCCGGACGACTTCATCTCGAGCTGGCCCTTGAACAGTTCCGTCGCGGGCGCATGGCCAATGGCAATGAAGACGCCGTCGATCCGGCGCTCCGTCACGGCGCCGGTCTTGACGTTGCGCAGGCGAACGCCCGTAACCGACTTCGGATCGGAAGTGCCGGTGATCTCGTCGATCGCGCTGTCCCACACCACCTCGATCTTGGGGTTCTTGAACAGGCGTTCCTGCATGATGCGCTCCGCGCGGAAGCTGTCGCGCCGGTGCACGACCACCACCTTGCTTGCAAAGTTGGTGAGGAAAATCGCCTCCTCGACGGCCGTATTGCCGCCCCCGACGACGACGACTTCCTTGCCGCGATAGAAAAAGCCATCGCAGGTCGCGCACGCGGATACGCCATGGCCCATGAAGTGCTCTTCGCTCGGGAGCCCCAGCCAGCGAGCCTGGGCGCCCGTGCAAATGATCAGTGCATCGCTGGTGTAGGTGTCCCCCGAATCGCATTCGATCGTGAAAGGACGCTTGCCGAGGTCGACGCGCGTCACCTGGTCCATGACGATCTCGGTGCCGACGTGCTCGGCCTGCGCCTTCATCTCCTCCATGAGCCACGGCCCCTGGATGGCCTTCGCGAACCCCGGGTAGTTCTCCACGTCGGTCGTGATGGTGAGCTGCCCGCCTGGCTGAACGCCTTGAATCAAAACGGGTTTCAGCATGGCGCGGGCGGCGTAGATCGCAGCCGTATAGCCGGCCGGGCCGGAGCCGATGATCATGACCTGGACGTGTCGCGGGGTCGTCATGGAGAAAGCCTCTCGGGGGCGTGCAGCATCGCACCTATGCGTCGAGCGCATATTGGCGATCACAGACGCGATGGCAAGCGCGGGCGCGCCACGGCCCACGACGTGGACGGACGGTCTCGGGCCAAGCCCAGCCTCAACGTCGGGCGCCCCAATTGGGCGGCATGGTCCGCGTCAGGTGC
>JBGSJD010000457.1:0-1512 GCA_041742195.1 Hyphomicrobiaceae bacterium | reverse complement strand
GCGGGTTGCGCAGGCGGCGACGCCGGCCTCGCTCCCGGCGGGGCCGGGCCAGAACGCGTTCAGCGTCGGCGAAATGGCGGCATTCGTCTTCAAGAAGGAGCGGGAGGCGCTGCCGGAGCTTCCGTTCGTCGATGCCGAGGGCAAGACGCGGACGCTGAAGGAGTGGCAGGGCAAGGTCGTCCTGCTCAACCTCTGGGCGACGTGGTGCGCGCCCTGCCGAAAGGAGATGCCCGGGCTCGACCGGCTGCAAGGCAAACTTGGCTCCGCCACATTCGAAGTCGTTGCCGTCAGCGCCGACAAGACAGGCATCCCCGGTGCGCGGAAATTCCTCGACCAGATCAAGGTCGAAAAGCTCGGCGTCTACGCCGACCCGACGATCCGGATCCATTCCGGCCTGAAGGCCATCGGAATGCCCGCGACGCTGCTCATCGATGCCAAGGGGCGCGAGATCGGGCGGCTCGTCGGCCCCGCCGAGTGGGACAGCCCCGAGGCGATCAAGCTGATCGAGGCGGCTATCGCGGAGATCGGCCGGGGGTGACATAGTGGCCGACGTCGCTTGCGGCAGACGGGGGACAGAGGCATGGCGACGGGCATTCGGGCAGCGGTACTGACACTGCTGATTTCCGTGCAGGCGTTCCTTGGCGGCTCGCATGTGGCTGCCGCTGGGCGCGTCGCCCTCGTGATCGGAAATGGGGCCTACCAGGAGACGGCGCCGCTGGCCAACACGTTGCACGATGCGGCGGACGTCTCGGCGGCGCTCAAGCGCCTCGGCTTCACGGTGCTGGAAGGCCGGGACCTCGACAAGCGGGCGATGGAGCGGCTGATCCGTGAGTTCGACCAAAGGCTCACGGGAGCCGATGTGGCGTTGTTCTTCTACGCCGGCCACGGGCTACAGGTGGCGGGCCAGAACTACCTCGTGCCGACCGATGCAAGGCTGAAGGCCGAAGGGGACGTCGATTTCGAGAGCATACCGGTCAGCCTCGTGCTGCGGCGGATGGAGCGCGAGGCGCGCACGTCGCTGGTGCTGCTCGATGCCTGCCGCGACAATCCCCTCGCGCGCAACCTTGCAAGGAGCATGGGAACGAGGTCTACCGGCATCGGTCAGGGCCTCGCCGAGATCCGCACCGGGGTGGGCACGCTGATCGCGTTCTCGACACAGCCCGGAAACGTCGCCCTCGACGGGACGACCCGCAATTCACCCTACACCGCGGCCCTCCTCAAGCACATCGAGGTGCCGGGCCGCGACGTGCTCAGCGCCCTCGCCGCCGTGCGGGGAGAGGTGGTGCGAGAGACCGGCGGCAAGCAGGTGCCTTGGGAGCATACCTCCCTGCTCGGGCCGGTCGTGTTGAAGGCCGGGGCCGCCGTTGCGTCTCAGGCGTCGCCGGCAGCTCAGTCCCCGGTGTCGGCCGCCGAGCGTCATTGGGACCAGGTCCAGCGTTCGTCCAGCATCCGAGAGCTCGAGGCGTTCGCGCGGCGCTATGCGGGCTCGTTCCACGCCGATCTCGCCGAGGC
>JBGSJD010000456.1:0-3652 GCA_041742195.1 Hyphomicrobiaceae bacterium | reverse complement strand
GCGGCATGGTGCCGGGCACGCACGGCTCGACCTTTGGCGGCAACCCGCTCGCGACGGCCGTCGGCAACGCCGTGCTCGACGTGATGCTGGAGCCGGGCTTCCTCGAGGACATCCGCCAGAAGGGCCTGCGCCTGAAGCAGCTCATGGCAGCCCTGAAGGACGAGCACGCGGACGCGATCGAGGAAGTGCGCGGCGTCGGCATGTTGGCCGGCATCCGCCTCAAGCCGGAGGTTCCGGCGGGCGACGTCATGAAGGCGGCGACCGCCGAGAAGCTGCTCACGGTCTCGGCCGGTGACAACGTCATCCGCATGCTGCCCTCGCTGACCGTGACCGAGGACGAGATGAAGGACGGCATCGCGCGTCTGTCGCGTGCGATCACAGCAGTCAAGAAGCAGAAGGCATAAGGCAGCGCCCGTGCTGACACGCACCCCGCCGAAGTCCAGCCGGTCGCGCGCCCGCGCGATCCGGCATTTTCTCGACATCGATCAGATCCCGGCGGGCGAGCTCCGCCGGATCGTCGACATGGGCCACGCCATGAAGAAGGCGGGCAAGCGCGTGCCGAAGGCGCTGCGGCCCAAGGGCATCGCCGACGCCGTACTGGTGATGATCTTTGAGAAGCCGTCGACGCGCACGCGCGTGTCGTTCGACGTCGCCATGCGCCAGCTCGGCGGCGAGTCGATCCCGCTCAACCATGCCGACTTGCAGACCAACCGCGGCGAGCCGATCTCGGACACCGCGCGCGTCCTGTCGCGTTACGTCGACGCCATCATGTTGCGTGCCAACAAGCACGAGACGCTTCTCGAGTACGCGAAGTACGCCACCATTCCCGTGATCAACGGCCTGACCGACATGTCCCATCCATGCCAGGTCATCGCCGACATCATGACCTACGAGGAAACCCACGGTGCCATCAAGGGCGGAAAGGTGGCCTGGGTCGGTGACGGCAACAACGTCGCCGTATCGTGGATGCATGCCGCGGTCCGCTTCGGCTTCGAGCTCCGTCTCGCCTGCCCGCCCCAGCTCAATCCCGACGCCAAGGTCCTCGAATGGGCGCGCGCCGAGGGCGGCCGCGTCATGCTGACCGACGACGCCATGGAAGCCGTCAAGGGCACCGATTGCGTCGTGACGGACACCTGGGTCTCCATGGGCCAGTCCGACGAGAAGCGCCGCAAGCAATTGCTGTCCCCCTACGCCGTCGACGACGATCTCATGAAGCGCGCCGCCAAGGGCGCCATCTTCATGCATTGCCTGCCGGCCTATCGCGGCCTCGAGGTCTCCGCCAGCGTGCTCGACGGACCGCAGTCGGTTGTCTTCGACGAGGCCGAGAACCGCCTTCACGCCCAGAAGGCCATTCTGGCCTGGTGCCTCGGCGCGTGAAGACGGGTCCCGGCCGGCGCTGACGGCAGCCAACGCCAGGAGTCCGGACCCATGTCTGAAAGCCTATCGGAGCCGTCCCGTCCCGCGCGCCTGACCAGCGAGGACGATATCGTCCTGCCGTTCGGGACCGTGCGCTCGCGCGTGTCCGGCCGGATCGTCCGCCTGGGTCCGTCCGTCGACCGCGTGCTCGCCGCCCACGACTATCCAGACCTCGTCAGTGCCACGCTGGGCGAGGCGCTGGCATTGACCGCGTTGCTCGGCCATCCCTTGCGTCCCGGCGGCCGATTGATCCTTCAGACCAAGACGGACGGCCCGCTCGGCTTTCTCGTCGTGCACTACGACGCCCCGGGCGCCATCCGCGGCTACGCCAGCTTCGCGGCCGACAAGGTGGCTGAGCTCTCCCGGTCCGGCTCGCAGGTCTCGTCGGGCGATCTCCTGGGTGTCGGCCGCCTCGCGATGACCATCGACCCCGGCGGCGACATCGCCAGCCACCAGGGCATCGTGTCCCTCGACGGCGGCACGCTCACCGATGCCGCCCATGCCTATTTCCGCCAGTCGGAGCAGCTGCCGACGTTGATCCGCCTCGCTGTGGCACGCCAGATGCTCGGCGGCACGGCGCCGGGCACGAGACCGTGGCTCTGGCGGGCCGGCGGCCTGATCCTGCAGCATGTCCCTAGGCTCGGCGGGGATCCGCGGCCGGACGAAACGGCGGAGGAGCGCGACGCCCGCCTTCATGGCGAAGACGACGATGACTGGCTTCGCGTGGCGACACTCGCTTCCACCGTCGAGCAGCACGAACTGATCGACCCGACGCTGTCGCCCGAGCGCCTGCTGATGCGCTTGTTTCATGAGGAAGGCGTCCGCGTCGGCGAGGAGACGCGCGTCGCCGCGCGCTGCCGGTGCTCACGCGCCCGCATCGAAGGCTTTCTGCGCGGCTTCGCGCCGGAAGAGTTGGCCGACATGCGCGAGAGCGACGGGAACATAACCGTCACCTGCGAGTTCTGCTCCACGAGGTACCGCTTCGAGGATCGCGACCTCGACTGACATCACCGGCAGCGCCGTTTGGCTCCACCGCCCACGCGCCGCTCCCAACCTGCGTTGGTGCACCCCATGTCGTCGAAGTGGATCTGGCAGCTTCGGCGCCTCGGTCGCCAGATGTGGTTTCGGGCCGCCTTGTTTGCGGTCGTTGGCGGTATCGCCTCCATCGCCTCCCGCGCCGCTTCACCGTGGGTGCCACGCCAGCTGGCGATCAACATCGGCGCCGACGCCCTCGAGACGATCCTCACCATCATCGCCTCGAGCATGCTCTCCGTCACGACGTTTTCGCTCGGCATCATGGTGTCGGCCTATGCCGCTGCGGCCAGCAGCGTCACGCCGCGCGCCACCCAGATCCTGTTGTCGGACACGACGACCCAAAGCTCGCTCGCGACATTCCTCGGCGCGTTCCTTTACAGCCTCGTCGCGATCATCGCCCTCAAGACGGGGGCCTACGGCGAGGAAGGTCGCCTGGGCCTGTTCCTCGTGACGCTCGGCGTCATCGTCGTGATCTTCGTCACCTTCATCCGCTGGATCGAGCTGCTGCGCCGCTTCGGCCGCCTCACCGACACCATCCAGCGCGTCGAGAAGGCATCGGCGGACGTGCTGGCGGCCCGCCTGGCCGACCCCTACATGGGCGCCAACCGCTACGACGGCGAAGCAATGCCCCCGAGGGCAATGCCGGTCTTCGCCGCGCGCGCCGGCTACGTGCAGCACGTCGACCTCGGCATGTTGTCGTCGGCCGCCGAGACCATCGATGCCCGCCGCATCGTGGTGGCCGCCCCACCGGGAGCGTTCGTGCATGGCTCTGCACCGTTGGCCTACGTCGAGGCCCCGACCATCGACGACGACTGCACCGAGGACATCCGGAAGGCGTTCACCGTCGGCGACAGCCGGGATTTCTCCCAGGACCCCCGTTTCGGCCTGATCGTGCTGGCAGAGATTGCCTCCCGCGCACTCTCGCCCGCCGTCAACGATCCCGGCACGGCCATCGATATCCTCGGTCGCGGTGTGCGACTGCTATCCATGTGGGAGCAGCGCGCCGAACCGGAGGTCAAGTACCCGAGGCTCTGGATGCCCCCGCTCGCAGCCCGCGATCTGTTCGACGACCTGTTCCTTCCGATCGCCCGCGACGGCGCCGCGCTCGTCGAGGTTCACGTCCGCCTCCAGAAAGCGCTGCTGGCTCTGGCTGTCGCTTTCCCGCGCGATCTGGGGCCGGCCGCCGCCCATCACGCGCGAC
>JBGSJD010000455.1:0-3002 GCA_041742195.1 Hyphomicrobiaceae bacterium | reverse complement strand
CTGGCGGCATCGCCACTGGCCGGCAGATGGCGGACTGCATGGCGATGGGCGCGGCTGGCGTGTGGACCGGCTCCGTCTGGCTGACGACCGCCGAGGCCGAAACCATCCCGACGGTGAAGAAGAAGATGCTCGCCGCCACCTCGCGCGACACGGTGCGGTCGCGCAGTCGCACCGGCAAGCCGACGCGCCAGTTGAAGTCCGCCTGGACCGAGGCGTGGCACGGCGAAGGCTCCCCCGATCCCTTGCCGATGCCGCTGCAGGGCCTCATCAGCCGCCCCGCGCTCGCCAAGGTCGACAAGCTGGCCGAGGCCGGACACGAGGGCGCCAAGGAACTGGCCACCTACTACGTCGGCCAGGCCGTGGGCCTCATGAAGCAGGAGATGCGCGCCCGCGACGTCGTCTACGAGTTCAAGCGTGATTTCGCCGAAGCCGTCGAGCGCCTCTCCGCGACCGTTGCTGACGACTGAAGCGACGGGGGAAACGCCAAAGGCCCCGGATCGCCTCCGGGGCCTCGTGTCGTGTGCGAAGGGGGAGGGGCGAAACCGCGCCGTTCACTTGGCCGCGGCGAGTTTCCCCGTATCGGCCCTGCGCATCATGAACCCATCGTAGCCGTTGGCGGCGATCTCGTCGCATTTGGCCCGATAGGCTCCGACGCCGCCGATGTACGGCAGGAAAACGCGCGGCTTGCCGGGGATGTTCGCCCCCATGTACCAGGACGCGGCCTTCGGATAGAGCGTCTTGTAGGCCGTCTCGGTATTGTGGACGTTCCAGGCGTCCTGCGCCTCGCGCGTCGGCTCGACGGTCGCGACGCCGTTCCGCTCCGCATGCGCGATGCAGTCCGTCATCCAGTCCACGTGCTGCTCGATCGAGACGATCATGTTCGAGAGCACCGACGGGCTCTGCGGCCCCGTGATCATGAACATGTTCGGGAACCCTGCCGACATCATGCCGAGATAGGTGCGCGGCCCGTCCTTCCACTCGTCCTTGAGCGCCAGCGCCTCGCGGCCCCGGATGTCGATCCGTTCGAGCGTGCCGGTCATCGCGTCGAAGCCCGTGGCGAACACGATGGCATCGAATTCGTAGTCCTTGCCGCCCTGCTTGAGCCCATTCGGCGTGAGTTCCTCGACGGGAGCATTGCGAATATCGACAAGCGTCACGTTCGGCCGGTTGAAGGTCTCGAAGTAGTCGGTGTCGACGCAGATCCGCTTGGTCCCGATCGGATAGTCCTTGGCCGCCAGCAGCTCCGCCGTCGCCGGGTCCTTGACGATCTGGCGAATTTTCTGGCGCACGAACTCGGCCGCCGTTTCGTTCGAGTCCGCGTTGACGATCAGGTCGTTGAACGCCGCCATGAACGTCGTGCCGCCCGACTTCCAGCGATCCTCGAAAACTTGGCGCCGCGTCGCCTCGTCGACCTCGACGGCACCCTTGTCGCTGAGCGGCGTGATGACGCCGTTCCGCGTCATGCGCGCCTTGGCGCGATGCTCCGGGTAGCTGCTCTTCCAGTGCTGCTCGTAGGCATCGTCCATCGGCCGGTTGCGCGACGGGATCGAGTAGTTCGGCGTCCGCTGGAACACCGTGATGTGCGACGCCTGCTCGGCGATCACCGGCAGCGCCTGGATCGCCGACGATCCGGTGCCGATCAGCCCGACCCGCAGCCCCGTGAAGTCGACGCCCTCGTGCGGCCAGAAGCCCGTGTGGTAGGTCTTGCCCGTATAGCTCTCGAGCCCCTTGAAATCGGGGACCCGCGCCGTCGAGAGGCATCCCGTCGCCATGATCAGCCAGCGCGCCGAGACGAGATCGCCGCGGTTGGTCTTTACCGTCCAGCGATCGCTCGCCTCGTCGAAGTGTGCGCTCTCGACCGTGGTCTCGAACTGCATGTCGCGGCGCAGGTCAAAGCGATCCGCGACGTGGTTTGCATAGCGGAGAATGTCGGGCTGTGCCGAGAACGTTTCCGGCCAGCGCCAATCCTGCTCCAGTTCCGGCGAGAACGAGTAGGAATACTGCATGCTTTCGATATCGCAGCGCGCGCCCGGATACCGGTTCCAGTACCACGTCCCCCCGACGCCGGTCGCTGTATCGAAGACCTTCGTGGTGAGCCCGAGCTGGCGCATGCGATAGAGCATGTACATGCCGCCGAAGCCGGCTCCGACGATCACGACGTCGAAGGCGGCCCGGGTGTTCTTGGCCGAATCCTGAGCGCTGGCATCCGTTGGCATGCTGCTGTCACTCCCTCACGTTTCTGATGTGTGACGGCAACTATGCGTGGTGGGCCCGGTTTGGGCAACCGGGCCGGACGCCGTGCCGGTGGTGCCTCAGCCGTCGTAGCCTTCGATCACGATGACATCGGCCACGGAGAATTTGTTCCGCACGGCTTCGGCAGCCTTGTATTCCGGGCTTTCGTAGCAGGCGAGGGCGGTGGCGTAGTCCTTGAATTCCAGCACCACGTGCCGGCTGCGGGCATTGCCGCTCTTCAGGGTAAACGGCCCGCCACGCACGACGAACTTGGCGTCGTACTTGCTGAACGCCTTGGCGTTGAGCGCCACATACTCCTTGTAGCCTTCGGGGTCGGTCACATCGACGTGCGCGATCCAGTAGCCTTTGGCCATCGTCGTTCCTCCGCTGTCAGGGTCCTTCGACCAGCACCATATCGAGGAAACCGGCTGCTTCTCGCAGCTTTTTTGCCGCCTGATACTCCGGCGACGTGGCGTAGGCGCGGGCCGCGTCCAGGCTGTCGAACTCGAGCACGATGTTCCGCGCCCGCCCCTCGCCTTCGATCACTTCCGTACGCCCGCCGCGAACCAGGATACGGGCCCCGTAGATCTTCTGGGCTTCGGTCGCAGCGGCGGCATAGGCCGCCCACTCGGTCGGGTTGGTCACCACGGCCCGCGCGATGAGATATCCTTTCGGCATCGGTCTTTTTCCGTTCTCTTTCAGGTTGCGGCGCTCGCGATGCGCCGGACGAATTCCTGCGCCGCCGCGCGCGGGTCCGCCGCCGCCGTGAT
>JBGSJD010000454.1:0-2392 GCA_041742195.1 Hyphomicrobiaceae bacterium | reverse complement strand
AGCGTGGGGGCATGTCCAGGCGCAGGATCTGGCCGTCCATGCCGGGTCCGGCGGCGGGGTAGGCGCGCGTGACGCGGGCGTCGTGGCCCGGGATCAGCAGGTCGCGGTGGCCCGCAAGGTCGTTGATGCGGCGATAGCCTTCGATCATGCCGGCGAGGTCGTAGAAGATCGCGAAGGGGCGCTCGAAGTCGGTCTCGTCGTAGACGTGGACGGCGTCCGACGCCAGGACGACCCAGCCGCGGGCCGTATGGACGCGCAGGACGGCTTGGCCGCGCGCATGACCGCCGATGAGGATGAACTCGATACCGGGGGCGATCTCGACGTCGCCGTCGTGGAACACCATGCGGTCGGCGTAGACGAGATCGACGAGGTTCTTCACATCGTCCTGGTGGTAGGCCAGCCGGAACGGCTTCATGGTCATGTCGCGGCCGGTGACGTGGATCATCTCCTCGTCCTGGATATGGAAGCGCGCGGCCTTGTAGTCCTCCAGCGTGCCGACGTGATCGAAATGGGCGTGGGTCAGGATCACATCCGGCTCGGTCGCGGCGTCGATGCCGATGCGCGCCAAGGCCTCGCTCGGGCGGCAGAGGAACTGGTAGTCGCGCCCCATGCGCTTGGCGATCGCCTCGGTCATGCCGGTGTCGACGATCCAGTTGCGGCCGCCGCCCTTCAGGGCATAGGTGAAGAAATCGAGGCCCTGGATCATCTTGCCATGCGTGCCGCCTATGAACATGTGGCCTTCGTCGCGCAGGTCCTGCCTGGCGTAGCGGATGGCGTAGATCTCGTATTCGGGCAGCTTGGCCACGGCGTCCTCCGGCGGGAATGTGTTTGTCCGGACAAGACTAGGCGGGGCGGTCGCGGTTGGCCAGCTTCCACGTCGCGGTGTCGACCGTCCAAGACTCAGGCGCTGGGCCGGATGAGGATCACGTCGAAGTGGCCCGACGGGCGGCTGGCGATCAGCGCCGGAAGTTCCGTCACGGGATGGCGGGTGGCGTCCGGCAACAGGGTGAGGTCGGGGGCAAAAGCGGCGAGCCGGGCAGCGAGATCGGCGGTGTCGGCGGGCTGGTAGCGGGACGGGGTGACTTCCAGCGCGATCGCCACGCAGTCGTCGCGAAGCGCGCGGGCGCCGCCGCGCAATACCTGCGGTTCGAAGCCTTCGACGTCGACGAAGAGGGCGAAGGGGGCTCCCGGCGCGACGATGTCGTCGAGGCGCTTGACGGGGACGTCGACTGCGTGGGCACCGTCGGCTTTGGATTTCGGGCCGACGAGAGAGTGCCGGCCGAGATTGGTCGGGTGCAGGTGGAGGGTGGCGCTGCCCGCGACGTCGCCGGCGGCACAGGCGAGCACCCGCAATTCGGCGCCATCGAGGCCTGTCAGGTTGCGGGTCAGGAGGGCGTGATTGGTGGGCTCGGGCTCGACGGCTACGAATCGGCGGAAGCCCGCATCGTAGGCATTCAGGCACGTCGTGCCGATGTTGGCGCCGATGTTGACGAAGACGAGGTCGGCTGGCGCGTGACCGTGTGTCCCGAGTGCTGCAACGAACGCCGTCATGTTGGCGCGACCGAACGAGCCGGTGCGCAGGACCGACGACGCGATCACCTTGTCGCGCGTCGAGAGATGGACGAGGCGGCCGTCGAGGCGGGGCACGGCGATCTCGGCGATGCCGTTTGCGGCCAGGATGTCGAGGGCGAGCCCCGCGCCGTGCTTCGAGCGCATGCCGGTGGCGCCGGAAAGGGCCCGACGCAGCAGCTTGAACAGCCGGCTTTCGCGTTCCTCGTCGCTGTCGTGGCCCACGCGGTTCCCCCCGTTGCGGATGGCGTGGTGTGCCGCAGAACGGCGCGGGTGGCAACGGGGCTCAGCAGGGCGCCGGGGACGGGCCGCATCCATCCCCGGCACCGACAGGGCGCGGTTGACTTCCACACCCCGCGTGCAACGCTTTCCATGTTCGTCGCCCGCACCGAGGCCCATGTCCCCAACCCGCACCCGTCCGCTTGCAGCACTCCTGGTGGTCTGTCTCGGCACGCTGGCCGCGCCGCTCGACAGCGCGGTCAACATCGCATTTCCGCGAATCACGGACGCGTTCGGGCTGCCGCAATCCGGCATCCGGTGGGTGATCATCTCGTACGTGCTGACCTATGCGAGCCTGACGCTGGTGTTCGGCAAGCTCGGCGATCTGGTCGGGTACCGGCGCGTTTTCCTGTGGGGGCTCGTCGTCTCGGCGGTCGGGTTCGGCGTCATTTCGGTCGCCACGGAGTTCGCGGCCCTGCTCGGCGGTCGCGTGCTGCAGGGAGTGGGGGCGGCACTGACGTGGAGCTGCGCCCCGGCGCTCGCGACGTCGCTTTATCCCGAGAGCGAGCGGACGCGCGTGCTCGGCTTCTACTCGGCGGCGATC
>JBGSJD010000453.1:0-3839 GCA_041742195.1 Hyphomicrobiaceae bacterium | reverse complement strand
GGGTCCACGGGGCGATCTCGGACCCGCACTTGCCGGCGCGGGCGACGCGCTGGGAGGAACTCGCCGACGGACCCGTGCGGCGGGTGGCTGGCCGGGTACTAGGGCATGGCGAGAGCGAGCGGGGGCAGGGGTACTTGCTGCTTGAAGGCGTGGACGGAAGCGTGCACTATTTTGTACACGTTCCTGATATAGAGCGCGCCCATGCCCGAGGTGAGATCCGTGCCGGTGCGATGGTCGAACTGTCGGCCCTTCGCGCAAGTCCTGCCGAGCGACCCGTCGTGCGGGTCGAGAACCTCGGGGACGCCAGGACGTTCCTGCGCGCGGACGAGTCGTTCGATCGCTGGGAGAAGAAGTTCTTGGCAGGAGGCGGGCGCATTGCGCCCGGCACCGAGAAGGGCTGGCTCGGGCAGTTCGCCAAGGCCCGCGAGCAGGTGCGCGCCGGGCGGGAGCTGGGCCGCTCGCGCTGAAGTTCGGTTTCTCCGCGATAGTGCGCGCTCATGAGCGCGTCGCCAAAGACGCCTCCGGGCGGTAGCGATACGCCACCCAGCGCCGGCGGCGGTGGTCCGTGGCGTCGGCCGCCGGCCCCGGGGCAGGTCGGAGCGTTGCAGTGGAAGCCGGGGGCGATCGGACTGCTGATCGTTGTTGCGGGCGTTTGGGGTGCGACGCAGTTCATGGCTGCCCGCTTCGCCTACCAGACCGCGCTCGGGGCGGCGTGGTGGGAGTTCGGCGGACGTGCACTCTATCCCCCGTGGCAGGGGTTCCTGTGGCTGATGCGCTTCGGCATGGAGCCGAACACCTACGTGCGCAACACGCTGCTCGGGGCGATCGCGATCCTTGCCGTGTCAATGTTCACGGCCGTGGGCGTCGCGATGCTGCTCCTCGATCGCAAGGCGCGGCGACTCTCGCGCGATCAGGATCACCTGCATGGCTCTGCGCGCTTCGGCACGCGGGCGGATCTCCTGGCGCAGCGTCTCCTGCAGGACCGACAGGGCGTGATCATCGGAGCGTGGCAGGAACCGGACTCAAACCAGCTCGAGTACCTGACCGACAACAGTACCCATCACATCCTGGCGTTCGCGCCGACCAGATCGGGCAAGGGCGTCTCGCTCGTGATCCCGACCCTGCTCTCATGGCCCGCGAGCGCGGTGATCTACGACATCAAGGGCGAGAACTTCGCCCGTACCGCAGGCGCACGTGCCGGGGGAGGTCAGGTGGTCTTCCGCTTTGCGCCGACCGAGTTGCTCAGCTCCCGCTTCAACCCGCTCGATGAGGTGCGGATCTTCACGCCGCGGGATGTGTCGGACGCCCAGAGCATCGCGAACATGCTGGTGAGCGATGGGGGCTCGCGCAGCAACAGCGACCCGCACTGGCCGCAATCGGCGGCCTCGCTCCTGACAGGCCTGATCTTGCACGCTTGCTACGTGGCGCACGCCCAGGGGCGATCGGCGTCGCTGGCGGACCTCGCGCAGATCCTGACCCGCCCGGGCGTCCCCGTGCGAGATACGTTCCAGGAACTGCTGAACTACCCGCACGACCCGGAGCTCAAGCTCGGCTGGAAGACCCCGAACGGCGAGCCGACGGCGACGCATCCGGTGGTGGCCGAGAAGGCCCAGGAGATGATCGACAAGAACGAGAAGGAGCAGACCAGCGTCCAGTCGACCGCCAAGACCGCGCTCACGCTGTTCAGTGATCCGCTCGTCGCGCGGGCCGTTTCCCGGAGCGACTTCCGGATCGACGATCTCGTCAACTTCGAGAAGCCCGTGTCGCTCTACATCGTGGTGCCGGCGGCCGACCGGATCCGGCTGCGGCCGATCGTCCGTTTGCTGTTCACGATGATCGTGCATCGGCTCACCGAGCAGACGCATTTGCCGGACGGTAGCGAGGTCCGGAACACGCATCGATTGCTCCTGATGATCGACGAGTTCCCGACGCTCAAGCAGATGGACGTGTTCGCCGACGCGCTCTCCTACATGGCGGGTTTCGGGCTCAAGGCCTATCTCGTCGCCCAGGACGTGCGGCAGATCGAGGCCGAGTACGGCCAGCACGAGAGCATCGTCACCAACTGCCAGATCCGTGTCGCGTTCGCGCCCAACCAGATCGAGACCGCCGAACTGTTGTCGCGGCTGTCGGGCGTCACGACGGTGCCCAGGGCGACGTATCACTACTCGGGGTCTCGTTCGTCGCCGCGTCTGGAGTCGGTGAGCGCCGCCGTCGACTACGTCGAGCGTCCGCTGCTGACGGCGGACGAGGTGATGCGGATCCGTCCGCCGGTGAAGGAGGGTTCCGGGGAGCAGGAGCGGATCGTCGCACCGGGTGAGGCGCTGATCTTCGTGCAGGGTCAGTACGTGATCCGTGGCTCCCAGCTTCTCTACTTCCAGGACGCCTGCTTTGCCGAGCACTCGAAGATGCGTGCCCCCACGGTGCGCTACTCGATCGAGGACGGGAAGCTCGAGCCGCAGCGGGAGCTGGTTGTCGGCCGAACGTTGCTGGCGCCGCCGGAACTGGCCGAGCACGTGCCGCCGCCGCTCGAGGGCGAGGAACACTTGCCGGCGCCGCCGGATGCGCATCCATCACCGCCATCGTCCGATGAGCCGCCTTACCAGCCCGCCGCGTGACCCGTCATGCACAAGAACCGCATCGAGCTCGAGGGGTTCCTCGGCCACAAGCCCGAAGCCCGCGATCTACCCTCAGGAATGCGGGTCGCCAATGCGCGGCTTGCCGAGGAGAGCTATCGGTACAAGGACGAGAAGGGCAATGAGCAGGCCCGCACCACCTGGCACAGCGTCGTGCTGTACGGAGGTCTCGCCAGCATCGCCGAGACGTTCGAGAAGGGCGAGAACGTCCGGATCGTCGGGACCCTGCTCTCGCGGCAGTTCACGCCGAAGGATGGCAGCAAGCCGCGCACCGTCTGGGAGGTCGTCGCGCGCGAGGCCTATGTGATCGCGCCGCGGCGAGGCGGCAAGGCCGCTCCGGTGGCCCATCCTCCGGCTGCACCGCAACCCCTGCCCAGCGCCGAGGAGGCCATCGAGTCGGCACCGCGTCCCGAGGACGTGCCCGAGGATGGGACCTGGGTGTGACGACTCCGCGGCGACAGGCGGGATGGGTGGTGGTGGGTTGTACCGTCTTGATGGTGATAGGGACGATTGTTGGCGCGCGCTTCGGTGTGCGGATCAACCTCACGCCCTCGTTACCCCTCGGGCTCTACATCCGAGATCCCGCCGGCGAGCTCGTCGAGTTCTGTCCCGAAGGCCTGGCGTCCGAGGATTCTGCGATCCGCGGGTATCGGGAACGCGGCGTCTGCGCCGATGGCCACTCGCCGCTCCTGAAGCCGATCGTCGCGAGGGCGGGGGACACCGTGGAGGCGTCAGAGAGCGTCATCGCGGTGAATGGTCGGCCGCTGCCGAACTCCCGGGCGCACTCGCGCGACCACCACGGCCGTGCGCTGCACGCGTTTCCGGCGGGTCTGTACCCAGTTCCCGAGCAGATGGTCTGGGTGGTCTCGACCTGGAATGACGGATCGTATGACAGTCGCTACTTCGGGCCGATCCGCGAGTCGATGATCCGGCAGCGGCTACGGCCGCTTTGGGTGTCGCCGTGAGTGTCGTCATCGGCGCAACGGAACGTGAAGCGCGGATCGAGAGCGGCTACCGACTCCTGCGGCGGCACGGTGCCGTCACGGCTTCCGGACTGCTCGGGGCGGTAGCGTGGAGCGGACTGCCCACGGCCCTGGCTCTCTCCTGCATCGCCCCAGCGCTGATCATTCCGGCGCGCGCGCGTTCTGCGGTGGCCGTGCGCGCCGGGGCGTACTTCCTTGGCGCAACCTGGCCCATCGTGCCGGC
>JBGSJD010000452.1:0-4972 GCA_041742195.1 Hyphomicrobiaceae bacterium | reverse complement strand
CCACCAGCGCGGGCTTGCCGCCGGGAGCGATCACGAACGGCAACCGCGCCCGCTCGAGCCCCACATGGCGCGAAAGGACTATCCGCAGCGCCATGCCGGCCGCGACCTTGGCAAGGTCGCTCGACGTGCCGGAGATGGGGGGGCTGCCGGTGTCTCGAGCCCGGTCGACGAGCAGGTCCATGTCCCTCGCGAGGTCGACAAACCAGATCTCGAAGCCGGAATCATCGGGCGGCAGGCCGCCAGCCGGGCAGGGTTCAGTGGCCTCGCTCATTCGGTCACGCCCGGCGCCGTTGAGCCCCAGGCTTCGCTGCCGTCGCCGGGCTTGCCTCGACCTGCTCCAGACCTTCGGTCAGGACGTCCCGGCAGGCCTGCAACTCGGTGATGATCGAGATCAGAACGGCTGTCCGATCGATGGGCGCGGAGCGTCCGCCGGCCTTCTTGCGGCGGGTCTTGGCTTTCTCGGCTACGCTGTCGGGAGCGTCGGCCTCAGGCGTTTGCGATCGCCCGGTCGAGGCCGCCGCGGCAGCCTGGTCACCGGCCAGCACACGCGCTTTCACGGCCTCCACACCCTGCTCGCGCAGGATCTTCTGCACGCCCTTGATGGTGTAGCCGTCGCGGTGCAGGAGCTGCCGGATTCCCCGCAGCAGTTCCATGTCCTCGGGACGGTAGTAGCGGCGTCCACCGCCACGCTTCATCGGTCGGATCTGGGCGAATTTGACTTCCCAGAAGCGCAAGACGTGCTTCTGGATGCCGAGGTCATCAGCCACTTCGCTGATCGTGCGGAATGCGTCCGCCGCTTTGGCCATGGGCTGCTCCCGACTGCGCCGCGGGCGACGCGCTGATCGATGCAGTCTATCCGGGCCGACGGCGCAGGGCTACTGCGCACCTTTCCGTCGCGAGCGTCCGCTGTTGATGCGCGATTTCATGATGTTGCTCGCGCGAAACACGAGAACCCGCCTCGGCGTGATCGGCACTTCCTCGCCCGTCTTTGGGTTCCGGCCGATGCGACGCCCCTTCTGCCGGACGCCGAACGAGCCGAACGACGACAGTTTCACGCCCTCGCCCTTGCCGAGCGCCGTCGAGATTTCGCCGAGCACGAGCTCGACGAGCTCCTGCGACTCGTTGCGCGGCAGCCCGATCTTGCGCACCAGCGCCTCTGCCAGATCGGCGCGTGTCAATGTCTTCCCGGTCATCGGATAAGCCTCCTGCCGCGCCTGCGATGCGAGTGTCGGTGCCGTGTCGCGTCAATTGGCAGCACGGTCAAAAATCTGAAATCGAACGAGAAATAAGCCAAGCCTTGCGGCGCGTCCAGCTACCACCGCAACAGGACGGCCCCCCACGTGAAGCCCCCGCCCATGGCTTCCATCAGCACCAGCGACCCCTCCTTCACGCGGCGCTCTTCGAACGCCTGATTGAG
Organism: Hyphomicrobiaceae bacterium; assembly: GCA_041742195.1. Classification (GTDB taxonomy): domain Bacteria; phylum Pseudomonadota; class Alphaproteobacteria; order Rhizobiales; family Hyphomicrobiaceae. The sequence continues at coordinate 3,555 of JBGSJD010000452.1, read as the reverse complement.
CGCGAGCGGGATCGAGGCCGCTGACGTGTTGCCGTGCTTGTCGAGCGTCATCATGATCCGCGACGGCGGAATGCCGAGTTTCTTGGCGATGCCGTCGAGGATGCGCTGGTTGGCTTGGTGCGGCACGAAGAGATCGATCTCTTCGGGCGCATACCCGGTCATGACTAGGGTCTCTTCGATCACGCCGGAGATCTTCTGCACCGCATGCCGGAACACCTCGCGGCCGTTCATCCGGAGGAACCCGGTCGTCCGCGTCGATCCCGGCCCGCCGTCGACGTAGAGAAGCTCCTCGAAGCGGCCGTCGGAGCGGATCTGGGACGCGAGAATTCCGCGGTCCTCGCGCGTGCCGAGCTGCGGCTGCGCCTCGAGCACGACCGCCCCGGCCCCATCGCCGAAGAGCACGCACGTCGTCCGGTCTTCCCAGTCGAGAATGCGCGAGAACGTCTCGGCGCCGATGACCAGCGCGCGCTTGAACTGACCCGTCTTGAGGAAATTGTCCGCCGTCGCCATCGCGAACACGAAGCCCGAGCAGACGGCCTGCACGTCGAAGGCGGCGCCTTTCGAGATCCCGAGCCCCGCCTGGATCCGGACGGCGGTAGCCGGGAACGTCCGGTCCGGCGTCGCCGTGGCGCAGATGACGAGATCGATCTCGACCGGATCGATACCGGCGCGGATCAGCGCCTGGCGGGCGGCCGCGATGCCGAGATCGGAGGTCAGTTCGTCGTCGGCGGCGATGTGGCGCTGCTTGATCCCGGTCCGCTCGACGATCCAGTCGTCCGAGGTGTCGATCCGCTTCGCCAGCTCCGCATTCGTCACGATGCGCTTGGGCAGGTAGGCACCGACGCCACGAACTACGGATCGATTGATCGCCACGGTCTGCCCTCGCTGCGGAACTTCTTTCTGCATCAAACTACTCGTCGGTGGAGGCTGGCAAGCCTGATTGGTACCGTCGTTGTCGGGCGCCAGCCACGTCAGCCGCTCCCGCCAGCAGCCGCCGTGTCCAGGCGACCGGCGATGGCCGCGATGTCGCCCGCGATCCTGTCGATGACCCTCTTCTCCGCCAATTCGTAGCCGAGATCGATCGCTCTCGCAAAACCGACGGCGTCCGTGCCACCATGGCTCTTGATCGCGATACCGTTCAGGCCGAGGAATGGCGCCCCGTTGAGGTTGCGCGGATCCGTAAGGGATTTCAAGGTCTTGAATCCGGATTTCGCAATCAGGGCTCCGGCCTTGGTGAGCAGCGATTGGGTCATCGCGCCTTTCAGGTAGGTGCTGATCTGCCGCGCAGTCCCCTCCGCGGTCTTGAGTGCGATGTTACCCGCGAACCCCTCCACCACGACCACGTCGACGATGCCCTGCCCGATCTGATCCCCTTCGATAAAACCGGTATAGGTGAGCGGCAGATCGGCACTTTCCCGCTTCAGCCAGGCGTGGGCCTCCTTAACGTCTTCGTTGCCCTTGATCTCCTCGACGCCGACGTTCAGGAGACCGACGGTCGGCCGGTCGATCCCGAACTGGGCCCGCGCCATGGCGGCCCCCATCAGCGCATACTCGACGAGTTGCCGTGCGTTGGCGCCGATGTTGGAGCCCACGTCGAGCACGATGCAGGCGCGCTTGACGGTCGGCCATTGCGCGGCGATCGCCGGCCGCTCGATGCCCGGGATCTGCCTGAGGATCATGCGCGAAAGTGCCATCAGCGCCCCGGTATTGCCGGCCGAGATGGCGGCCTGGGCCTCGCCGGATTTCACCGCCTCGAGCGTCAGCCACATGCTCGAGCCCTTGCCGCGCCGAAGGGCTTGGCTCGGCTTGTCGTGCATGCCGATGGCGAGCGTCGTGCCGACGAGGCGCATGCTGCCGGCGAGTTTGGGATGCTCGGCGAGCGCCGTTTTCATCCGGCTTTCGTCACCAAAAGCGACAAAGCGCAGTGCCGGATTCCGCGAGAGCGAGAGGGCGGCTCCCGGTATCACGACCTCTGGACCGTGATCGCCGCCCATTGCATCGAGCGCGAGTGTCTTAGGCTCTGCCATGCTCCCGCCCGTCCGACGTTCTTTCTGGTGATCCACGCTGCCGCCTGCGCCGATTTCTGACGATCGGCCACGGGTCCCCTCGGTAGCTGCCGGAAAATACTCGTCTCTCGCCCGCTGACAAACGGTTTTACGTTTGCGCGTGGAAGACGATGCGGCCGATCAGTCGGAGCCGGTGTCCTTCTTGAGCTTCGCCAGCGCCGCGAACGGGTTTTGCCGAGCGGCGGCCTCCGGACCTTCGCTCCAAGTCAGCGTGGCGCCCGGAGCCCGCGGATAGGGATCGATCCCGCTCGCCAGCTCTTCGAAGACGATGCGGCCGATGTCCATGACACCGTTCTCCATCGGCTCCTCCTGCGGCGCCTCGAGGTCGTCGAGCGTGCCTTCGACGTCCGAGCCGATTGGCGGCCTGTCGGGAACGAAATCCACTTCGAGCTCGAGCACGACCTTGCTGGCGACCGGCTCCAGCGAGACGACACAGGTCTGTGTGATGTGTCCATCGAGGGACCCGCGCAGGGTGACGCGCCCGCCCGCGGCCTGCTTCAGGCGATACCGGGCCTTCAGCGCATCGATGCTCGTGATGCCCAGTTCGGCGGCGAGCGCCTGCCGTTCGCCCTCGGTTGCGACACGCTCGACTTGGAGCCCGTCATCCGAGAGGTCGCGGGTCGTGTGGGTCCAGGCAAGTCCAGTGGTCATCGCGGGAGTTCCTGGCGAGCGTCGGTCGACACGGGAGCAAAGGTAAGCGCGCCCGCGAGCACCTGATCACGGTCGAGGGCCGCAAGTCTAGCACGGCTGGCGCGCACATAGGCAGCAAGGCGCGCTGGCCTCGCATCGGCCGCGACGTCCGGACCGTCGACCGGAAGGCGGAGCACATGCTTGGCGATGGCCGTCTCGAGCGTCGGGCCGCCGTTCCCGGACGGCGGGCCGTCTGCGTAGTCGTGGCATCGCTCCTGGATGGCCCCGGCGAGCTTCTGGATGCGGGGCGCGACCCCATCGTCGCCAATCCCGATCTGGCGCAAGGCATCGTCGACGTCCGCTACGGCCGCCTCGAGCAGCCGCTGGCCGACCTGCTGCCCGACGGCCCCCTCAGGCTTCAGCCGATCGAGTACGATCGCGAGATGCAGCAGGATCGTCTCGAGCCGCCCGTCCATCGTGTCGGGCACGCCACACTCGGCGTAAAGCGCTGGCGTTCGGGCCTGCGCCACAATCCGCTCATAAAGCTGATGCCCTGTCCGCTTCAGCTCGCCTTTGGCCTTGAACCAGCCAAGCATGTCGATCTACCGCCGCGCGTGATGAATGGGGAAGGGAAGTGCGCCCCTGAAAAGTTGCGCACCGGGATGTCGCCGTGCGGCCGTTGTCTTGCGGCCAGGATGTGGTTAAGCGGAGTCTGAACCTTGCCCAGACTGATTCTCGAGGCTCGTATAGCGTTCACGGGAACCTCGCGCCAGTGACGGGGAAACGCATGACGACGGATGGTGGATTGGCGATCGGTGACGCGGACGGTAGGTCGGGCGCGCGCCCGCGCCGCGTCGGC
>JBGSJD010000451.1:0-8013 GCA_041742195.1 Hyphomicrobiaceae bacterium | reverse complement strand
CCCGGCTGCCTGGACCGCCGCCGCCGAAGCCACGCCTCTCGGCCGCATCGCCGAACCCGACGACATCGCGTCCCTGATCGCGTTTCTGCTGTCACCCGCCGCCCGCCACATCACCGGCCAGTCGATCGCCGTTGATGGCGGCCTCTCGCTCGGCCGCTGAGTTTGCCGCAGGCGGTTTCCGGATGCCGGTAAGCATATCGATCAAAGCGTCATGCTCCGGTGGCGGCTGGATGGTAAACGGTACCCATGAGCGAACATCTGCAGCGACTGTATGACGAGATTCGAGCCCTCGCCCCGGACGAGCGGGCCGGGATGATGGCCATGTTGCGCGATCTCGATGCGCTCCCTGAGCCCGACGTGGTCCAGGTCTGGCTCGACGAGGCAGGACGCCGCTTTCGCGCCATGGAAGCCGAGGCCGAGGAAGAGCAGAATGCGGATGACACCGCGTCCCGCTCCGCCGTCGCCGATCTCCTGAAGAAGCGCTGAACCACTCACGCGCCAGCGCGGTTGCTGGTGGCCAACCGAAGCCGCACTAGAAAGCCCATCCGAAGGCGCAACTAAAGCGCCTCGCACTACTGCTGGCACCGGCGCGATTGACTTTGCTCGCCTCCGGCAAGACGATCCAAGCCTCGGTCGCTACGCTCAGCCCGACCCGCTCGGGTTCGTCGATGGACCGAGTGTCTACGGGTATGCCGTCGGATCATCCGCTGTGGCGGTCGATCCGGACGGACTAATCGCTAGATGGCTCTGTAAAATTGCAAGGTGCGATAAGTTTCATTTTGACAGCCCGAATAGAAGGTTCTCAATTGTTGGCCAAGGGCGCGTTTATGAGGTGCGGTATAGATAATGGTTCGTGAGGTTGGATTATTAATAGGTTCTACCGAGCGTGCAGACGAATCCGCCTGTGTTGAGTCTTGGCGTTAGAACCGATCGCTCAGGCGGACCTAAGTGGCGCATTCCTTTATGGGGAGTTGGTAAGTGATATGAACCAGCGCAAATCAATAGCGGCCTTCGTTGAGCGGGCGCTTTCGGGGTTATATGTTGATTTATCAGAAATTTCCGGGCTAGATTTGGATCCCGCCAACGACGATGAGAAGGAGTTGGTTGATTTATTTTGGAGGCAGCTCTCCATATTCGTAAATGATTACGATATCCGCACTCGAGAGCTCGAGTATAACCGGGACAAAATGCGGCAACTTGGCGAGGCAAGAGATAGATTGATTTTCGCGGGGCTCCTGCCAAAAGTACCATGATTTCCAGCCGTTCGCGTTGTGGCCAACTCCGGCCCTACGCCAACCGCCTGAAGACGGTGACGTTCCAGGGCAACCTTGTCGGCACCTACACGTACGTTCTGGTTGCCCGCCTCCGGCAGGACGGGCACCACCAGCTCATTCAGCGTGTGGTGACCAACTCGGGTGCGGTGCGCGCCGGATGCGCGCCTGAAGCTTGTGGGCAACCGAAGCGCCGCTAGAAGCACGCGGTTGCTGGTGGGCAACCGAAGCGCCACCAGAGAGCCATCCGAAGGCGCCACGAGAGAGCGCGCCCCTAAAAAAACGCCTGTAGACCCGTGATCGCGCGACCGAGGATCAGCGCGTGCACGTCGTGCGTGCCCTCGTAGGTGTTCACCGTCTCCAGGTTCGCGGCGTGGCGCATCACGTGATACTCGATCTGGATGCCGTTGCCGCCGTGCATGTCGCGCGCCGTGCGCGCGATGTCGAGCGCCTTGCCGCAGTTGTTCCGCTTCACGATGGAGATCGCCTCGACGGCGAGATTGCCCTCGTCGAACAGCCGGCCGACGCGGAGCGCGCCCTGCAGGCCGAGCGAGATCTCGGTCATCATGTCGGCGAGCTTCTTCTGGACGAGCTGCGTGTTGGCCAGCGGTCGCCCGAACTGCTTGCGGTCGAGCGTGTACTGCCGCGCCCGGTGGAAACAATCCTCGGCAGCGCCCATGGCGCCCCAGGCGATGCCATAGCGCGCCCGGTTGAGACAGCCGAACGGCCCGGCGAGGCCCTGCACGTTCGGCAGCAGATGGTCTTCCGTCACCTCGACGCCGTCCATGACGATTTCGCCGGTGATCGAGCAGCGCAGCGACAGCTTGCCCCCGACCTTCGGCGTCGACAGACCCTTCATGCCCCTTTCGAGAATGAAGCCCTTGATGCCGCCGCCGTGCGCATCCGACTTGGCCCACACGACGAAGACGTCGGCGATCGGCGCGTTCGAAATCCACATCTTCGCGCCCGTCAGCCGGTAGCCGCCGGGGATCTTCTCGGCCCGCGTCTTCATGCCGCCGGGATCGGAGCCCGCGTCCGGCTCGGTGAGGCCGAAGCAGCCGATCCACGCGCCGGACGCGAGCTTCGGCAGATACTTCATCCGCTGCTCTTCCGAGCCGTAGGCATAGATCGGATGCATGACGAGGCTCGACTGCACGCTCATCATCGAGCGGTAGCCGGAATCGACCCGCTCGACCTCGCGCGCCACGAGCCCATAGGAGACGTAGCTGGCGTTGGCGCAGCCGTACTTCTCCGGCAGCGTCACGCCGAGCAGCCCGAGCCGACCCATCTCGCGGAAGATCTCCGGATCGGTCTTCTCCTCGAGATAGGAGGGGATGACGCGCGGGGCGAGCTTCTCCTGGCAGTAGTCGCGGGCCGTATCGCGGATGGCGCGCTCGTCCTCGGAGAGCTGGTCGTCGAGAAGGAACGGATCGTCCCACTGGAACGCCGTCCGGTCGCCTCTGGTCTTCGCTGCCTTGTCCTGCATGTCCCTGGCTCGCTCGTTGTCTGCGGGGCGCGTCACATCGGGAACGGCGCCTTATGCATGTTGGATGACGGCGTTCCTATTGCGCAATGAACCCGCCGTCCACGACGATCTCGGCTCCCGAGATGTAGGAGGCTTCGTCGGAGGCGAGAAACAGGTTGGTGCTCGCCACCTCGTCCACTTCGCCGAAGCGACCCATGGGGATCGCCTTGAGCGCCCGCGCCCGGACCTCCGGATCGGCGCTCATCTGCGAGGTGCGCATCGGCGGCATGATGCCAGGGTGAACGGAGTTCACGCGAATATTGTCGCGGCCGAACTGCACGGCGGCGGCTTTGCTCATGGTGCGCACGGCACCCTTGGCCGCGTTGTAGCCCATGTGCACGAAGCTCTGCCCGGCGATGCCCGAGATCGACGAGATGTTCACGATCGACCCCTTCTTCTGCTTCTGCATCTCGGGAATGACGGCCCGCATGCCGAGGAACACGCCCTTGGCGTTGATCTCCATCTGCTGATCCCACGTCTTCATCGAGAAGCGGTCGGGGTCGCTGCCGGACACGCCGGCATTGTTGATCAGGATGTCGATCCGGCCGTGGGCCTTCAGTGCAGCGGCGACGACTTGATCCCAGTCGGCCTCCTTCGAGACGTCGTGATGGACGAACTGGGCCCGGTTCCCGATCTCACGCGCGACGACCTGGCCGTCCGCGTCATTCATGTCCGTCAGCACGACGAATGCGCCCTCGCGCGCGAACATCCGGGCTGTGGCAGCGCCCATCCCCGAGGCGGCGCCCGTAACGATGGCCACCTTGTCCTTGAGCCGCATGGTCGATCCTCCTGAGTTTGCTATTTTATGAGTGAAATCAGATCCTTGAATGCTGGGTCGTCTCCGCGCCCGAGCCACTCGAAGGCCATCATCTCTTGCGCCACGATCTGGACCCCGGCATCCCGCATCCGCGCCACCGCGAGCGCCTTCACAGCTTCGTCCCGGGAGCCCACCGCATCGGCGACGAGCATCGTGTGAAACCCGGCCGCGACGAGATCGAGCACCGTCTGCCCGACGCACACGTGCGCCTCCATGCCGGCAACCACGATCTGGTCACGGCCGGCGTCGGCGAGCGTCTGGAAGCGCCGACGCATGGCCTCGTCCCGCCAGCAGGAGAAACTGATCTTGGAAAGGGTGACCGCGTGTTCGCCGGCAGCCTCGAGCACCTCCGGCACGGTCGGACCGAGCCCCTTCGGGTAATGCTCGGTAACGGTCACGGGAATGCCGAGCCGCGCCGCATAAAGCGCCAAGCGGCGGCAATTCGCGGCCACTTCAACCCCGCCGGCGACGTGCGGCGCGAGCTTGGCTTGAATGTCGATGAGAACGACCTGGGCGCGCTGCCGATCGGCGAGCATCGTCTGCCTCCTCCGCATGTGACGGCGAGCCTAGCGCCGAAAGCACGATGGGGGCAATCGAACTGGGACTGGACCACGGCCGCAGAGGGCTGAAAACGACGAGGCGCCCGCGGGACGGTCCCGCAGGCGCCTGAAATGTGTGTGCGATGAGCCCAAGCTTGCGACCGGCTTTGGGCTTAAGGCTTCAGTGCATCGCCCGACGCACAGCCACCTCTGCGGCCTTGGCGTGGTCGGTACCTTGCCCGACGAGATCGGCGTACACGTTGCGGGCGCGCACCCCCTCGCCGATAGCCTGCGCGACGTCGTGGATGGCCCGCAAGGCCGATCCTGCGAGCGATGCAGCTGCGTCCTGAGGCGCCCCTGCCGGTGCAGTTTTTGATGCCATGGATCGATCTCAATCTCTGAAAGCTGGCTTTTCGCCATGTCTCTGGAGGTCGGAATCAATCCCGCCTCCATAATCAAAAGATGAGTTCGGCACTCTGATTTCGCAATGCACAATCCGGCATTCGAGCCATGCGGCCTACGCAAAGCGAAGCAAACAATGAGTAAATCCCAGTCTCGGCCTTGATCGATTTTTCAGCATTTGCTGCTCGATTGGTTCTGCAGTGGCATTTGTGCAAGTGCGAAGTCCCGCCGTCCGCCCATTGCCGGGCCCGCGTCGGGCCGCGACCGCTCGGAGCTTTCCTTCGCACCCGATCGGGGCTATGGCGGTCACGAGTGCGGCGCCCGGCGCCGACCGTGCGGGGCGTTTCCAAGGGGAGGGATCGGGATGCGCGTCCTGGTGACGGGAGCGGCAGGCTTCATCGGCTACCACACGGCCGAGGCTCTGCTGGCTCGTGGCGACGAGGTCGTCGGCCTCGACAACGTCAACGACTACTACGACGTGACGTTGAAAGAGGCCCGCCTCGCCCGGCTGGCCAGGCACAATCGCTTCCGCTTCGAGCGCGTCGACCTCGTGGACCGGCCGGCCATGGATCGCGTCTTCCGGGAGCATCGGCCCGAGCGCGTCGTGCATCTCGCGGCCCAGGCCGGCGTACGATATGCGGCGACCAATCCCCACGCCTACGTCGATTCGAACCTGACGGGCTTCGTCAATATTCTCGAGGGCTGCCGGCATCATGGCGTCGGCCATCTCGTCTATGCGTCGTCGTCGTCGGTCTACGGCGCCAACACCACCATGCCGTTCTCGATCCACCAGTCGGTCGACCATCCGGTGAGCCTCTATGCGGCCACCAAGAAGGCGAACGAGCTGATGGCCCACTCCTACGCCCATCTCTATCGCATGCCGGTCACGGGGCTGCGCTTCTTCACGGTCTACGGGCCCTGGGGCCGGCCGGACATGTCGATGTTCCTGTTCGTGTCGCGCATCCTGAAGGGCGAGACGATCGACGTCTTCAATCACGGGCGCCACACCCGCGACTTCACCTACATCGACGACATCGTCGAAGGCGTCGTGCGCACGCTCGATCACACGGCAGCACCAGACCCGTCATGGTCGGGCGCGAAGCCTGATCCCGGCACGTCCAATGCGCCCTACCGGCTCTACAACATCGGCAACAACCAACCCGTCGAGCTGATGCACGTCATCGCCACCATCGAGAAAGTTCTGGGGCGGACGGCCGACAAGCGGTTTCTGCCCATGCAGCCCGGCGATGTCGAGAAGACCTACGCCGACATCGATGCGCTGGCGGCCGACGTGGGGTTCCGTCCGGCGACGCCGATCGAGGTCGGGATCGAGCGCTTCGTCGACTGGTACCGCTCGTACTATGGTCCCGTCTGAGCTGACGGCCTGAGAGGGGAGGACGCCGGATGTGCGGGATTGCCGGCTTCTTCGACGCGACATCGCGCGCGCGTCGTCCCGATGCGGAACGCATTGCCCGCCGCCAGATCGCGACCTTGAGCCATCGCGGCCCCGATGCGACTGACGTCCACGTCGGCGATGGGCTCGCCTTCGCCCATGCGCGACTGGCCATCATCGACACGGCGACGACGGCCAACCAGCCGATGCGCGATGCGGCCGGCGACCTCGTGCTGGTTTTCAACGGCGAGATCTACAACTTCGCCGCCCTGCGGAGCGAACTCGAGGCGAAGGGACACGTCTTTCGCACGCGATCAGATACCGAGGTCATCCTCGAGGGGTATCGCGCGTGGGGCACGGAGGTCGTCCGCCGGCTGCGCGGCATGTTCGCGATCGCCCTCTACGATGGCCCGCGCGATCGCCTCGTCCTGATGCGCGACCGGCTCGGCAAGAAGCCGCTGGTCTATGGCTACGCAGGCGGCACGTTCGTCTTCGGGAGTGAGTTGAAGGCGGTGCTGGCCCATCCTGGCATCGCCCGCAAACCTGACTTCGACGCCATCGATGCCTATCTGACCTATCAGTATGTCCCCCACGACATGTGCGCCTTCGAAGGCCTCGCCAAGCTCCCGCCGGCGCATGTCGGCGTGCTGGAGCGCGGCGGCAGTCTGCGGCTCGAGCGCTACTGGTCGCTGCCGCATCCCGCCACGTCACTGCCGCGTCCCGACGCTGAAGTGCATGAGGAACTGCTGGCCCGGCTGGAGGAAGCGACGCGCCTTCGCCTCGTCTCGGACGTCCCGCTCGGTGCATTCCTGTCGGGCGGTGTCGACAGCTCGGCGGTCGTCGCCATGATGGCACGCGCCAGCTCGCAGCCGGTCCGCACCTTCTCGATCGGCTTCGACGCGGCGAGCCACGACGAACGCCGCTACGCGCGCATGGTCGCCGAACGCTACGGCACTGAGCACGAGGAGCTGGAGGTCGCGCCCGACGCCGCCCACGTGGTCGACAAGCTGGCCTGGCACTTCGACGAACCGTTCGCCGATGCGTCGGCCGTTCCCACCTACTACGTGTCGAAGATCGCCCGCGAGCACGTCACTGTCGTACTCACCGGGGACGGCGGCGACGAGAATTTTCTCGGCTACGAGCGCTATCTGGCGTTGCGCCGGCTCGAAAGCCTCGCCAACCTGCCGAAGCCCGTTCTGGCTGGGCTGCGCGGTGTCCTCGGTCTGCTCCCGGCGTCGGCGGATCGCAATCGCATCGTTCGCCGCCTGCGTCGCACGGCCGATCGCCTCGGCGCGTCGCGGAGCCAGCTCTATGGCGCCTTCATCGCCTACTTCGACGACGCTGCAAAGCGCACGCTTTATGATCCGGTGTTTGCCGCGCGCCGGTCGGTGTCCGCCCTCGACCGGCTGGAGCCTTGGCTGGTAGCGGCATCGTCGTTGCCGGAGGCCGCATGCTGGGCCGACGTTCACAGCTACCTGCCGGACGATCTTCTCGTGAAGGTCGACATCGCGAGCATGGCGGCCTCGCTCGAGGCGCGGTCGCCGTTCCTCGATCACGAGTTCATGGAGTGGGCTGCGACGTTGCCGGCGGAGCAGCGCTTTCCGGGCCGCGAGCCGAAGGGCCTTCTGAAACACGCCCTGGAGCCGCTACTGCCGAAGGAATTGCTCTATCGACCGAAGATGGGCTTTGCCGCGCCCATCGATGGCTGGATCGACGGCGCGCTTCGCGAGCGCATCGATGACGCGCTTCTCGGCCCGCGAGCCACCAGTCGGGGGCTGTTCCAGCGCGACGCCGTCGAGCAGCTTCTGGCCCGCCATCGTCGCGGCGAGCGCCAGGGCTACCGGATCTGGGCGCTGCTGATGCTGGAGTTGTGGTTCCGGCAGTGGATCGATCCCGTCGATCCGTTCGCGGCCACGGCCTGAGCCGCCACGGTGGAGGTGTCACACAGCCGGGAACGTCGCGGCCTCGAGCTTGTTGCCGTCCGGATCGCGCACGAACGCCCCGAAGTAGCCGGTCATCGCGCCGACGCGAGGGCCCGGCGCTCCGTCGTCGGTGCCGCCATGTGC
>JBGSJD010000450.1:0-2927 GCA_041742195.1 Hyphomicrobiaceae bacterium | reverse complement strand
GCGTCGAGTGCTGCGAACGCGTCGGCGTGAACCGGCGGCGGCGGCGCATCGATCTTCAGGTTGCCGACGTTCTCGACCTTCGTGGCGCCGAGGGCGCGGAAGCGGGTCGCGAGCGCGTCGCTCTGGGTCAAGACTTTGGCGAACCGTGAAAAAAGCGCATTGGCGAGACGCGGACGACGGCGCCAGCGCTCGAACGAGCGATCCGACATGCGGGCGTTCACGAGCGCCAGCGGGACGCGCCGCCGGGCCGCTTCGAGCACAAGGTTCGGCCAGATCTCCTGCTCGGTGAAGATCGCCATGTCCGGTCGCCAGTGATCGAGGAAGGATGCCACAAAGGACGGCTCGTCCAGCGGCACGTACTGGTGGAGCGTGCTCGGCTCGATGCGGGTCGCGGCGAATTGCGCCGACGTGACCGTGCCGGTCGTCAGCAGGATTCCGGTGGCCGGCCGGTTCCGGTGCAACTCGCGGATAAGGGGCAGGATGGAGCTGGTTTCGCCGACGCTCGCGGCGTGGATCCAGACCAGCGCGCCAGAAGGTCGCGGCAACGACGGACGGCCCAGCCGCTCGTTCTTGCGGAGGGGGTCTTCCTTGCCGTTTCGCTCGCGCAACCTCAGGATGTACGGAGCGGCCGGCCGGGCCAAACGTGTCAGCAGCCGGTAGGCGCCAATCTCATACCCGTCAACAGGTTGAGGCACCACTGCTGGCGCCGGCGCTAACTCTCCCGTCTTGAACGTCGGGCCGGCCATCCTCAACCTTTGGTTGGTGCGCGGTATGCGCATACGGGCGATTCGGTGCCTGATATCTACAGGCAACGTTAACGTTCTGCCAAGCGTTCTGTAGGTCTCTCAACTGTCACATTCGAGCCTTTCCGGCGACGCCACGACCGGCGCCGAAAGGCGAGACGATGGGGATCACGGCTGATCTTCCGCTTGCCTTTTGACGGGCGGCTTGCACATTTGCGTCGCTGCCGGTAGGAGCCTTGCGTCAGGCATGGGGAAGATCGCGAAACATCAGCGACGGGCGATGCGTCAAGCCGTGCGCGGCTTGCGGCAAGGCATATTCCAGAGCTCTCCCGAATGGGCTCGGTCTGCCATCGGGCCTGTGGTCAACTGGGCGGACTTGCTGCTCGTCGACCATGGCATTTTTCGGCTCGCATATCTCAATCTGCACAAGTTGGGCGAGACAGCGTGGCGATCGGCGCAGCCGGCGCCGCATCAGATCGGCCGATTGGCGCGGGCGGGGATCAGGACAATCGTCAATCTCAGGGGCGCCCGCTATTGCGGGAGCTACTGGCTCGAGCAGAAGGCCTGCACGCGCCACGGCGTGCGGCTCGTCGATTATCAGGTCCGGTCGCGGGCGGCGCCCTCGCGCGAAGAAGTGCTCGGCGCGCGTGAGCTGTTCAAGCACCTCGAAGGTCCAGTGCTGTTCCATTGCAAGTCCGGCGCGGATCGCGCGGGGCTCATGAGCACGCTCTATCTGATCGCCGTCGAAGGCGTGCCGGTCGACGTGGCGCGACGGCAGCTCGACTGGCGCTTCGGGCATATCCGGCAATCCGACACCGGCGTGCTCGACTACTTTTTCGAGCGCTACCTCGAAGACAATGCGCGCGCGCCGATCGAGTTCTTCCACTGGGTGGAGACGGTCTACGACGCGGATCAGGTGAAGCAGTCGTTCGTTGCCAAGGGATGGGCGAACGTGCTCACCAACCGCATCCTGCGGCGCGAATAGACGTCGGGCGGTAGCTGAATTCGTACCCAACGGACTGACACCGACGCCCTGCGCCTTGACCGGTGGAAGGGTGCGAGGCCTAGAATTGACCAAACAGAAGCGCACCGTGCATCGCGATCGGGCCGGCACTGACTTCGAGGGACACCACATGACTGCCGCGCCACTCCCGCTGCCGCTCGCCGGCGTCACCGTGCTCGATCTGTCGCGTGTTCTCGCGGGTCCCTACTGCGGCCTCGTGCTGGCCGACATGGGGGCCGATGTCATCAAGGTCGAGAACCCCGATGGCGGCGACGACAGCCGGTCGTTCAGCGAGCCGAGCTTCAAGGGCGTCTCGACGTATTTCCTGTCGATCAACCGCAACAAGCGGTCGGTCGCCCTCGACCTCAAGTCACCTGACGGCAAGGCCGCGTTCCTCAGGCTGGTGGCCGGCGCCGACGTCGTGCTCGAAAACTTCCGGACGGGCGTGATGGAGCGGCTCGGACTTGGCTACGACACGCTGAAGGCGGTCCGGCCGGGGCTCGTCCACTGCTCGATCTCGGGCTACGGGCGGTCGGGCCCCAACGTGGCGGTGCCCGGCTACGATCCGATCGCGCAAGCCGAGAGCGGCCTCATGTCCATGATCGGAGATCCGGCCGGCTCGCCGATGCGGGTCGGGCCGTCGGTCGTCGATCTGGTGACGGGTCTCTATGCGGCGCAAGCCATCGCGTCCGCCCTTCGGCATGTGGCGATCGCCGGCGAAGGGCGCATGATCGAGGTGGCGCTGCACGATACCGCGCTCAGCATGCTCGCGAACTATGCCGGGTCGTATCTGACGACCGGGCGCAATCCGACGCGCACCGGGAACGCCAATCAGGTGGCGCAGCCGGCCGACGTCTACTCGGCGGCTGATGGCCCATTCGTGCTCGCGTGCGTCACCGAGGCCCAATACCGCAAGCTCTGTACCGACGTGATCGATCGGCCGGATCTGCTCGCGGACCCGAGGTTCGCGCGCAATCCGGATCGGTTGAAGAACGTGCGGGAGCTGGCCGCCATCCTCGGCGCGATTTTCATCACCGAGCCGCGCGACCACTGGATCGCGAAGATCCGCGCGGCTGGTGTGCCGTCCGGGGCGGTGGCGACGGTCGCGGAGGCGCTGTCGAACGATCTGGCGCACGAGCGGAACCTGGTGCGCGATGTCGTGCACACGGGGATCGGTCCTT
>JBGSJD010000449.1:0-3243 GCA_041742195.1 Hyphomicrobiaceae bacterium | reverse complement strand
TAGCGACGCGTCGAGAACGGATGCAGGCGCACGCCATCGGCGACCTCGCCCGCCACCTTGAGCATGGCCTGCCCCACGGCCGCCATGGTGACGGGGGGCGTGCGCAGGCCCTGGCTCTCGGGCACGAAGTAGGGCGGCATGAGCGTAAAGCGGTAGTGCGTGCCCTCGAAGGCCAGCGGCGCGCCGTGACGCCAAGTGCGCCAGATCGCCTTCAGGGCCAGGATGTACTCGCGCATGCGGGGCGCCGGTGGTGTCCAGGGCACGGAGAAACGGCGCTCGTTGTGGGCCTTCACCTGCGTGCCGAGGCCGAGAACGAAACGGCCACGGCTGCCCTCGTTGAGGTCCCAGCTCGCGTTGGCGACCGCCATCGGGGACCGGGAGAAGGAGATCGCGATCGCGGTTGCGAGCTCGACCCGCTCGGTCTCGACGGCCGCGACGGCGAGCGGCAGGAACGGATCGTGCTTGTTCTCCATCGTCGTGATGACGGCGTAGCCGGCCTCCTCGAAGGCCGTGGCCGCCGCCTTCACCTTGCGCAGATCGTCCTGGGGAACAGTTGCCGCGATGCGCATCTCGTCTCCTCGTGCTGTTCGGCCTCAGGGGGTCATGGAGGAGAACATGGGTTGGCCGGGATACGGCATCTCGGCGACCAGTACGTTGCCGGACAGCGAATTGGTGATGAACAGCGACCGGTTGCCGGCGCCGCCGTAGGCCATGTTCGTCGTCAGCTTGCCGCCGTCGCAGGCGGTCACCCGGTAGAGCGGCAGACCGTCGGGCGACCAGACCCAGACTGCGGCGCCACCCGCGTGCGCCATCAGCACGTTGCCGGCGGTGTCGACCGCCATGCCGTCCGGTCCCCAGCCGCCGACGAGCTGGCAGAACAGGCCGACGCGATGCACCGAGCCATCGGCCCGGATCGGCACGCGCCACGTCGCATTGGCCCGCGTCACCGCGACGTAGAGCATGGTCTCCTTCGGGTCCATGACGAGGCCGTTGGGGCTCGGCACATTGCCGACGAGGCAGTCGAGCTTGCCCTTGGTCGAGAGGCGGAAAACCCGGCCGGTCGGGTCGTGGAAGCCGGTCTCGCCCTGATCGGTGAAGTAGAGGTCGCCGTTCGAGGCAAAGAAGAGATCGTTGAGGCCCTTGTAGCCGGGGAGCTTGTCGGCGCCGAGGAAGGTCTCGACCTTGCCGCTGACGGGGTCGACGACCATGATGCCGAGCTTGCGGTCGGTGACGAAGATGCGACCGTCGGCGTGGATCTTGAGGCCGTTCGGGAAGCCCGCATACTGGGTGACCACGGACCACTCGCGCGACGGCGACAGCTTGAAGATGCGGCCGTGCGCGATGTCGACCATCAGCAGGTTGCCGGACCGGTCGAACGACGGCCCTTCGAGAAAGGAGCCGATGCGCTGGCCGTGGAACATGTCGCGGGTGAAGTCGCTGTCGCGGTCGTCGAACTGCAGCTCCTTGGGGACGGTCGAGAAGACCGTCGTCTCGATCACCTTGGGCTCCGGCACCATCGTCTGTCGCTCCTCGGGCTCGCGGGGTCGTTCACCGACCACTCGTGCGATTGTTGGCGGGGGCACCGGCAGCGTCAAGGCATGGCGGCGCCAACCGTTGACGGGGCGGCTTGACAAGTGCGGCCGAGGGTTCACGCTTTAGCCGCCCGATGCCCAGCGGAGACGCCGCCAGCCGCGTCCGCCAACCCGAGTGATGCCCATGCGCCAAGTCCACTTCGTCGCCTTCCTGCAGGCCCAGAACTGCACGACGCTGCCCGCCTCCTGGCGCCACCCGCAAGCGCGCACCGACAGCTACAGCCCGGCCTACTACCAGCACATCGCGCGGGTGCTCGAGGAGGGGAAGTTCGACTGCGGATTCTTCGACGACCGGCTGGCGATGCCGGACATGTACCTCGGCGATCACGCGCACACGGTGCAGAACGGAATTCGGTGCGTGAAGCTCGATCCGATCGCGTGCCTGATGACGATGGCGGCGGCGACGACGCGGCTCGGGCTCGGCGCCACATATTCCACCACGTACTACGAGCCTTTCCATGTGGCGCGCATGTTCCAGACGGTCGACCTGATGACCAACGGCCGGGCGGCGTGGAACTGCGTCACCTCGGTCAACGACAACGAGGCGCGGAACATGGGCCGCACGGACGGCGCCATGGAGCATGACACGCGCTACGACCGGGCCGACGAGTTCATGGAGATCGTGCTCGGGCATTGGGACAGCTGGGACGACGATGCGATCGTCGTCGACAAGGCGAACAACCTCTATGCGCATCCCTCAAAGGTGCGGCGCATCGACTACGAGGGTCAGTTCATGTCGTCGCGCGGGCCGTTCACGGTGCCCCGCTCGCCGCAGGGGCATCCGGTCGTCATGCAGGCCGGCATGAGCGGGCGCGGGCAGAGGTTCGCAGCGCGCTGGGGCGAGTTGCTGTTCGTCGCCCACCACAATCTCGCAGCCGCCAAAGCCGCCTACGACAAGTCGAAGGCCGCCGTCGCCGCCAACGGACGCGACCCCGACAGCCAGAAGATCTGCACGCTCTTCTATCCTGTCGCCGCCGCGACCAGGGCCGAGGCCGAGGACAAGCAGGCCGCCTACGACAAGCTGCCGAACGACATCGACCAGCTCTCGCTCCTCTCGGAGGCGCTCAACTACGACTTCTCGAAGAAGGGGCTCGACGAGGCGTTCTCCGACGAGGAGATGCGCAACATCAGCGGCATGCAGTCGATGCGCGACCGTGTCGTGGCAGCCGGCAAGGCCAATCCGACCGTGCGTGACTTCATGGAGATCACCGGGCGGGGGCTGCTGCGCAACGCGTGGGTCGGGGGCCCCAAGGAGATCGCCGACCGGATCGAAGAGTGGTGGTCGACACCGGCGTGCGACGGGTTCGTGGTCGGGCCGACGCACCAGCCGGGTGGGTTCGAGGACTTCGTAAAGTTCGTCGTGCCGGAACTGCAGCGCCGGGGCATCTACCGGAAGGAGTACACCGGCTCGACGCTGCGTGAGCATCTCGGCCTCGCGCGGCCGGAGATCGGCGCCTGGCGCACCAAGAAATCTGCGGCAGAATAGGCCGGTCGCCTCAGAGCCCCTTGGTGGCGCCGCCATCCGCGTCGATGGTGGCGCCCAGAATGTAGCTCGCGCGGCCCGAGCAGAGGAACGCCACGACGGCCGCGATCTCCGCCGGCTCGCCGAAGCGGTCGATGCCGTGCTCGCGGCGAGCCTGCTCGAGGGCCT
>JBGSJD010000448.1:0-7675 GCA_041742195.1 Hyphomicrobiaceae bacterium | reverse complement strand
GTCGGCCTGAAGCCGTCGCGCGGGCGCATCTCGTTCGGGCCGGCCCTCGACGAAAACGGCTTCGGCCTCGCCATGAACTTCGTGCAGGTCAAATCCGTGCGCGATGCCGCCGCCATGCTCGATTGTGTGGCGAAGCCGCAGCCGGGCGATCCGTTCCTGATCCCGCGCCCGGACGAGCCCTGGCAGATTCTGGCGCGCAAGGCGCCGCCCCGCCTGCGCATCGGCTGGACCGTGAAGCCGCTGCTCGGTGTGGCCGTCGATCCCGAAATCGTGGAAACCCTGAAGCGGACGGCCAAGGTGCTGGAGGACGCAGGCCACGACGTGTTCGAGCAGGACCCGGAGTTCGACGGTGCCGCCTCCCTCAACAGGTTCATGGACCTTTGGTTCTTCGGCATGGACGGCCGCTTCGAGGGCTACGCGGCAAAGACCGGCCGCAAGGTCGGCCCCGAAACCCTCGAGCCGATGACCCTGGCCATCTACGAGCACGCCAAGCGCCTGAAAGCCGCCGATTTCTTCGCGGCCGTCGCCGAGGTGAACAGCGCCCGCCGCAAGCTCGGCAAGTTTTACGAGACCGCCGACGTGTGGCTCTCGCCCATGATCGCCAAGGTCTCGGAACCCTGGGGCAACTACAATCTCGGCCGCACCGACGTCACCATGGAGACGCTCGTCGAGAAGCTCTATGCGGTGCCCTGCCAGTACACGGTGCCACACAACATCATGGGCACGCCAGCGATCACCCTGCCGCTTGCGCAGCACTCGAGCGGTCTGCC
Source organism: Hyphomicrobiaceae bacterium (assembly GCA_041742195.1). Taxonomy (GTDB): domain Bacteria; phylum Pseudomonadota; class Alphaproteobacteria; order Rhizobiales; family Hyphomicrobiaceae. The sequence goes on along the minus strand of JBGSJD010000448.1, from coordinate 6,905 downwards.
GATCGGCATCCAGCTGGCGGCCCGCCCCGCTGCCGAGCACACTATCCTGCAACTCGCGACGATGCTCGAGCAGGCGATGCCGTGGGCTGACCGCCTGCCGCCGATGTATGCGGGCCGCTGACGTCGGCCGCACCGGTCCATGGTTCTTCAGAACATGAGCCGCGCCGCCCCTCAGGCGCGGTTCATGACCTCGGCCGCGAAGCGCTCCATGCGGTCGACGGTCTCCTGCACCGTCGGGGCGGGGAACGAGACGTTCACGTCGCCGACGCCGGCTGCGGCCAGCACGCCCGCGTCCTGGCGCATGGCGTCGCTGGAGCCAGTGAACGTGCGCCGTCCACCCGAATGGGCATCCTCGGCGGTCCACGATACCGGCCACAGCACCACGTGGGAGAGGCCGATCGACTTCGGATCTCGGCCGGCCGCCTCGCACATCGAGCGGAAGCCGGCCATGGCGTCACTGACGCGTCGCGCCGTGTCGAGACGGTTCGCCGGGTTGCTCGACGCGGGATACCACGCGTCTCCCAGCTTGATCGCGCGGCGCATGGCGGGCGCGCTCTCGCCGCCGACCCAGATCGGCGGATGCGGCTTCGAGATCGGCTTGGGCTCGAAGAGGATGTTGTCGAAGGCTGCGTAGCGACCGGCCATCTTCGGGCGCGCGTCGGTCCACAGCGAGCGGAAGGCGGCGATGTATTCGTCCGTCACCTTGCCGCGCTCCTCGTAGGGCGCGACGCCGAGCGCCTCGATCTCCTCACGCATCCACCCGGCCCCGCAGCCGATGACCATGCGCCCGCCGGACAGCACGTCCGCCGTCGCGATCATCTTGGCCGCCAGGATCGCGGGACGATGCGGCACCACCATCACGGACGACAGGAGCCGCAGCCGCTCCGTGCATCCGGCGAGGAAGGCGAGCGTCGAGAGCACGTCGAGACACTCACCCGTGTTGCGTCCGCCCCAATCACCTTCCTCGCTGTAGGGATAGCGGCTCTCGATGTCGGCCGGCACGACGACATGGTCGTTGGCCGAGATGAAATCGAAGCCGAGCCGCTCCGCTGCCGCCGCGACGGTCTTGTAGCCGGCGCGGTTAGCCATCGGGCCGCGTGAAAGAACATTGACTCCGAAGCGCATGATTGGTCCTCCCGATCGTTCTTGTTGTCTTTTGGCCGTGATCCCGGTGCGGGAGGGCACGCATCGTCAGCGCCCGGGCAGCACGAGGATCTGCGGCCGCTCCGGCAGCGATGCGCGCGAAACGACGATGGTCGAACCGGTGTTGATCTTGATCTCGAAGTCGGCCCGCGCGACGTCGAGGAAACGATTGAGGGTGAAGCTCGAGAAGTAGTGCATGGGAACGATGAGCGGGGCTTTGAGGCTCTTGAGCACTTCGATCATGCCCGGCGTATCGAGCGTGTAGCTGCCATCGACAGGCGCCAGCACCACGTCCATCTGGCCGATCCGCGCCACCTGCTCCATCGACAGCGTATGATGCAGATGCCCGAGGTGCGCGATGCACAGCCCGCTCATCTCGAAGACGAAGATGGAGTTGCCGAACTCGTCGGTATCGCCCGAGTAGCTGCGGATGTTCGTCGGTACGTTGCGAACGCGAACGTCCTGTTCGCTGACGTCGTGTTGGGCCGGTCCCCCGGCCGGGTTCCAGCCCGGCAGCACGTGCCGGATCTGCGGATTGGGCGTCAGCGTGTAGTGCGTCGAGTGCGCCCGGTTCATGGTCGCGATTTCAGGCACGACGCTCGGCTGCACATAGTCGTTGTAGTCGGTCGCGATCCGGACGCCCTTGGCGCTCTCGATGAGGAACGTCGAGTGGCCGACATACGAGAGCCGCACCTCGCCGAACTTGAGGTCCGCGAGTTCGAGGCGTGCTTTTTGGATGAAGCGGAACCCCGGCGCCTCGGCGACGGCGATGCACCGGTCCTCCGCGGCATCGACGGGCCTTGCGAGCCCGAAGACGCTCGCCAGAAGAACGATCAACGTTTGCAGGCTTCGCGATACCGACATCATCCGCGTCTCCCGTTTCAACCCGTTGCACCGCTCTCCCGGAGAGCTGCGATCTCTCGTGCCGATAATCCGGCTTCGGCGAGCACGTCATCCGTATGCTGGCCGACCCTCGGCCCGGCCGTGGCGACGCGTGGCGTGACGCCCGCGATCTCGAACGGCGCGGCGATCGTGCGTGGCATCTCGGCGATATCCGTCGCGACGACAGCCTTCGCCGCCACCGCCTGCTCGTCGGTAGGCAGATCCTGCGCCTTGCCGATCAGGGCGTGCGTCAGCTTGGCGGCAGCCAGAGTGTCGTGCCACTCGGCCCAGGTTTTCGACTTGAGTATGGGATCGAGAATGGCCGTCAACTCGCGCGCGTTCCGCCGCCGCTCCGCCGTCGTGCGAAACCGGGCATCTTCGGCCAGCGCGGTGTTGCCGAGGACGCGGCAGAGCTGCGGGAACGCGGCGTCTTCGTTGACGAGTGAGAGCAGCATCCAGCGCCCGTCCCGCGTCTCGTAGTAGTTGGCGAGCGCGCTGCGCGGCGTTTCGCGTGGGGGACGCGGCCCGATATAGGCATCCACGAGCGCCGCCTGCGCCATCACGCCGTTCGACCACAATCCGTTGGCGTAGAGCGAGGTCGCGACCATGGACCCTTCGCCCGTCCGCGCCCGCTGAAGGAGCGCCATGAGAATGGCGCTGACGAGGCTCATCGACGACGCGCGATCGCCCTGCGCCGGCAACGGGACACCCGGTGGCTGGCCTTCGTAGCGGCCGAGATCGGAGATGCCAGACCGTCCGAAGTATGCGTTGGAATCGAAGCCCTGCTGGTCCTTGTCGGGTCCCGCTTCGCCGTAGCCGGTGAACGACGCATAGACGAGCCTGGGATTGCGCGCCTTGACGTCGTCGTAGTGGAGCTTGAGCCGCTCCCGCACCGGATGGGGGAAATTCGTGATGAGGACGTCGGCCCACCCGATCAGATGATCGAGGGCCGCGCGTCCGGCGGGATGCTTGAGGTCAAGCGCAACGGAGCGCTTGTTCCGCGCGTCGAGATGCCAGAGGTAGTTGACATCCGACTTCGGCACGCTTGGCAGCGAAGTACCATTGCGCCGGTGTGGATCACCTTCTCCGGGCTGCTCGACCTTGACGACGTCGGCGCCATAGTCACCGAGCACGACGGCGGCCGCCGGTGCGGCGATCCAAGTCGCCACGTCGAGAACCTTCACGCCGTCGAGCGGCAAGGGTGGCGTCATCGCGTGTCGAACTCGCTGCTGCCTGCACGTCTCGTGAACCGTACCGCGACTTGTGCGTGACCGGGAAGCCCGTTTCCGCGGCAGCCATCTGCCCGGGCTGCCGGCCGACTGCGTCGCCTGCCTTCCATTCGCGGAAGAGTTCGGTTAGCTAAATCGCGAAGCGACGGAGCCAGCGACGATGCGTCAAGTGAATGCCATCGATTTCTGGCGTGGTTATGCCCTCGTCGCGATCTTCATAAATCATATCCCGAACAACGTCTTCGAGCGGTTCACGCACAAGAACTACTCGCTGTCGGACTCGGCCGAGCTGTTCGTCTTTCTCGCCGGCTGGTCGTTGCGCCATATCGTCGGCCCGCCCGAGGACCCGCGTGCGACGGGCGACCTTCTCACCAGGTTGTTGGGGCGCGCCTTCACGCTCTACGTGGCGCAAATGGCGATGGTGCTGATCGCCATCGCGATGCTGGCCGCGGCCTCGATCGCGCTCGACAACCCATTGTTTCTCGAATGGCATAACGCGGCTGCCGTCTTTTACGATCCGGTTCGGGCCCACATCGGCCTCGTGACCCTGAGCCACCAGCTCGGCTATTTCGACATCCTGCCGCTCTACGTCGTCCTGCTCACGCTGGCGCCGTTGATCGCCCTCGTACATCGATGGGCGCCGAGTTTTCTGTTGCCGGTGTCGTTCACGATCTACCTGACGAGCCTCGTGTTCGGGATCACCGTCCCGACGTGGCCCGTCGCCGGCCAGTGGTTCTTCAATCCGTTCTGCTGGCAGCTCATCTTCGTCCTCGGCTTCTCCATGAGCCGTGAGCGCGGCCCGGGTGGATTTGTGCGCCGCAACATCGGGTGGATTCGCTGGGTCGCGCTGCCGCTGCTCGTACTCTTCACGATCAAGAGCATCTTTAACCTCACCTGGGATCCGACCAAGGTTCCCGAGCCGAAGCTTTTGTTCATTGTTGGCAAGACTTTCCTAACTCCTGTACGACTGCTGCAGTTTCTGGTGCTGGTCGCGGTCTTTTCGGCACTCTATCCGCTGCTGGCGCGAAGCATCCCGACCGTGGTGGGTTTCCTCGCCCTGCTGGGCCGCAATTCGCTACCGGTCTTCTGCATCGGTTCGCTCCTGAGCCTCGCAGGGCAGATCGTGCGCTATGCCTCCGGTGGCGGCCTCCTGGTCGACACTCTGTTGGTGGGCAGCGGCCTGGCGATCATGGGTTTTGTAGGCTGGGTGACGGAATGGCGTTCTCGCAGGGAAAAGGCCCGATGATTGGTCTCTTCGCGGTGGTCGTTGGTCTCTGGCTTGCGACGCCCGCGGCCATGGCGTCCGATGCGGAGGTCACGGCGCGCCCGGCGGACGGCATCCCGCGGATGTGCGCCGATGCGGCCGAGGCCACACGGTCGCTTGCCAATCTCCCGTTCACGTCGAAGGCCATCCGCGAGCGCAAGAAGATCCGCGTGCTCGCCCTGGGCGCGACGCCGCTGAACGAGCGCGACCAGACGAAGGGCCATTATTCGCTGGTGGAGCAGTCGCTCGAGCGCACGGTGAAGGGCCTCGAGGTCCAGATCCTGGACTATGGCGTCTCGGGCGAACTGGCTGACGCTGGTTTCGCCCGGATCCGGAACCAGGTGGCCCTCGATCAGCCGGACCTCCTGTTCTGGCAGGTCGGCGTGGCGGATGCGCTGGCCTTGACCCCGCCGGCAGATTTCAAGCAGACCTTGACCGAGACCGTGAAATGGCTGCGCGAGCATGACGTCGACGTGGTTCTGATCGGTTTGCGCTATCAGCGAGCCCTGCGCAAGGACCCCAGCTACCAGAAGATCCGCGACGCGATCCGCGAGGTGATCCGCGAGCAGGACATCCTCCGCATCGGCCACTATGAGGCGATCGAAGCCCTCGATCGTCTGAAACGGCAGGACGGGGAGCCGGTCACGGAACTGGACCTGACCGACGCCGGCACCAACTGCGTTGCCGATTTCCTCAGCCGTGCGCTGGCCGTCGGCCTGTTCGGCAGGGCAGGCAAGGGCGGCCCGGCGGCCGGCAAGGGCGAGGCACCCCGCTGAGATCGCCCGTCAAGCGCGGTGATTATCCTCATCGCGTCGAGTTTCTTGAACAGCCGTTTCGGGCGCGATATGGTCCGCGCGGCGGTGACGGGAGTCCTGGGACGATGGTGCGTTGGTTGTGCGCGCTGCTGTTGGTGTTGTGCTCGGCGTTCGCGGCGCGGGCCGGCGGCGTGATGTCGGCAACGAGCGTGCCCTCGAGCATCCTCGGCCGCGACATCCCCGTCCATGTCTACCTGCCCGACGGCTATGAGCGCGGCGATCAGCGCTACCCTGTTCTCTATCTTCTCCATGGTGCCGGCGGCGACGAGAGCGCCTGGGCGAAAGAGGGGCGGATACAAGCCACCGCCGACCGCCTGATCGCGACCGGCGACATCCCTCCAGCCATCATCGTGATGCCGGGGTGCCGCACCTGCTGGTGGATCGACGGTGCGGTCGATCGGGCGGAGACGGCGTTCTGGACGGACCTCGTGCCAGCCGTCGACGCGCGTTTTCGCACCATTTCCTCACGCAGTGGTCGCGCGGTTGCTGGTCTCTCCGCTGGCGGCTATGGCGCGGTTCGCTATGCGCTCAAGTTCCCCGATCGTCTCGCCGCGGTTGCCGCCTTAAGCCCCGCCGTTTACGCAGACGCCCCGCCGGCCATATCGTCGGCGCGCACCCAACCACCGTTCCTGCGGCCGGATGGGTCCTTCGACCTTGCGGCGTGGCGCGCGCGCAACTACCCCGCCAACATCGACGCCTATCTCCGCCAGCGCCATCGCGTCGCCTTCTATCTGGCTTCGGGCGACAACGACGCTTACGGCATCGCGTTCGAGACGATGACGCTCTTCAAGCGGCTCTACGAGGCGCAGCCGGACGTCACGGAGCTGCGCATATTCGACGGCGGCCACACCTGGTCGCTCTGGTCCGACTGTATCGCAAACGCCATGCGTTACGTCTTCCGCCATACGGATCGCCCCAGTCCTGCAATGCAGGTGGCGACATCGCGCGGCGCGGCGCTCGGTGGCTCTCGCCAGAGCTACGGCGACCCCTGAAGCCGCCTTGGCTGATCACGGACGGGCGTCGAGCGTGGCAATCAACCCCGAGCCGGGTTTGATGACCTCCACGAGGTCGATCAGTCGTGCGAGCACGAGATCCGCCTCTCCGGCGAGCATCGCGCGCGAGGTGGTGCCGCCTTCGATCCCGAGCTTGAGGCCGGCCCCGGCGCGCCGGGCCATTTCGAGATCGTGCACGGCATCACCGACGACGGCGATCTCGTCGATGGGAAGTCCGACAGCGGCTGCGAACGCCAGCGCCATGCCGGGGCCGGGCTTGGCGCCGTGTCCGCTGTCGCAGCCGGCGACGAACGCCATCGCATCCATGACACCGGGGTGGCGTCCGAGCGATGCGTCGATACCGGCGTGCGTGTCGTTGCTGGCGATGCCCATGATGACGCCGTCCGCGCTGAGTGCCGCCAAGGTCTCGTACACCCCGTCGGCAAGGGCCGAGTGCTGCGCCCCCGCCGTCTCGAAGATTTGGGCGATGGCATCCGCGAGGCCGTCCGGCGTCGCCGGACCCAGCAGCTCCGCGAATGCTGCGGCGACGTCGTGATGCGTTCCGGCTGCAAAGGGCGAG
>JBGSJD010000447.1:0-2470 GCA_041742195.1 Hyphomicrobiaceae bacterium | reverse complement strand
CTCGAGGTCGTCGTAGCGCTGGGTCCTTGGGCCGACGACGTGATCCGCAAGCACGGCGTGCGCGTGCCGCTCGGCTGGAAGCGCGGCTACCACATGCACTACAAGGCCGAGGGCAACGCGACGCTGACACGGCCGGTGATCGACGCCGAGCGGGGCTACTGCATCACGCCGATGACCAAGGGCATCCGGCTGACGACGGGCGCCGAGTTCGCCAATCGTGATGCCCCGGAGTCTCCCATCCAGCTCAGCCGTGCCGAGGGTGCCGCCCGGCAGATCTTCCCGCTCGGGACCGCGCAAGAGCCCGAGGCGTGGCTCGGCCGGCGGCCGTGTCTGCCGGACATGGTGCCGGTGATCGGGCAGGCTCCCGGCAAGGCGGGGCTCTGGATGGCCTTCGGGCACCATCATCTGGGCTTCACGCTCGGACCGGCGACCGGGCGGCTGCTGGCTGAAATGATGACCGGCCAGGAGACCTTCACCGATCCGACGCCCTATCGGGTCGACCGCTTCTGACGCGGCTCAGGCGCGCCGCGATCAGAACTGGAAGTTGGCGGCGGTCAGTGTGTTCGGATTGGTGACGCCAAGCAGGACGAGGCTGTCTGCCGACGACAGTACGATCTCCGTCGCGCCTGCAGTCGTGACAAGGTGATTTCCCGAGACCAGGGACGCGAAGCTCGTCAGGTCGGCAAACCCCTGCAGCAGGATCACGTCGTGGCCCTGGCTGCCGAAATCCGTCACGACATCACGGCCGTCGCCCAGCGCGAACACCAACAGATCGTCGCCGGCGCCAAGGGTAAGCGTGTCGTCGCCTCGGCCGCCCGCGAGCCGGTTGTCCGCGCCGTTGCCAAGGATGCTATCGTCGTAGGTGGAGCCAATCGCGTTCTCGATCGAGACCAGGGCATCGACCGGACCGTCGTCAGAGGCGGACGTGGCGCGCGCGAGATCGATCTCGACCGATCCGGACGCTGCCGACAGATCGACGGTGTCGCTTCCCGTGCCGCCTGCGAGAACGTCCGAACCAAGGCCGCCGACCAGCGTGTCGTTGCCGCTCCCGCCGAGGACCAGCGCGCTCGCCGATCCGGCCGACAGCCGTTCGTCGCCATCGGACCCGACGACCAGAGACGCGGGCGCGGTCTCGCCGAGCGACATGCGCAACGCCGGCAGTCCAAGCTCGTAGGTGGCGAACGCGAAGGACGTGTCCGAAGCCAAGTCCTGCCAGGCCGAGAGGCCGCCGATGAGATCGTCCATCCACGACGATGCGCTCGATATCCGGACCGAGACGTCGAGGAGCGCCGAGAGCATCAGGCCGGCACTCGCCGCCACGTCCGATGCCGCGAGGCTCAGTCCGTCGAGCGCTTCGTAAACGGTGGTGCCCGCGTCGTCCGTCCTCGTCATCGAGGTGATGGTGCCGCTCAATGTGCCGCCGGGTCCGACGGCGAGATCGCCGTTGCTGCTCTGGAGGCGCGTCTCCGTGCCGTCGGAATTCAGAATGACGATCTCGTCGGCCGAGACGCTGACGACCGCGATGAAATCCGCATCCTCCCACGCCACAGTCGGGCGTTGCCCGGTGCGCACAGCGTGGATCCGGTGGATCGGCATCGACGTTCTCCGCGGGGCCGGCACCTCTCGTGCGCCGCCATTCCGCTTTGCAGACTACTGGATGTTCCTGCCCCCTGCCAAGCGGCGCCAGAACACTAGGAGCGCTCGAGCGCGCGGCGCAGGATCGGGCCCATGCGGGTCGGCTCGCAACGGCTTTCGCGACCGTTCCAGGTCTGGCCGCGGTCATGACACGCTTGCATGAGCATCTCGCGCTGGCGCTGCCAGGAGAGGAGGCCCGCCAGAACGACCAGAATTGCGCCCGCGATCATCATGCGTGATCGGCTCACGAACGGCCTCCCGAGCCAAAACGGTCCTGCCAGGACGGCAGGGCGCCCGGAAACGGCAGGGCGCGCGCTTCGTAAATACCGCGTGCGACGGCTCGCGCAAGACAGTCCGCCGCGATTTGGCCAATCTCGGTCAATTCGGCGGCGCCGATGGACAGTGCCCGGCGCTGGGTCGCAACTGCGAAAACCGTATCCCCGTCCATCGGCGCGTGCGACGGCCTGAGCGCCCGGGCCAATCCATCATCCGCCATGATGGCCATGCGCTTGGCCTGGGCCTTGGTCAGGATGGCGTCCGTCGCCACGATGGCGATCGTCGTCGAGGGAGGGCCGCCCCCCTTCATGGCCAGATAGAGGGCGTCCTTCGGCCACGGCGCGGGCAGGCCGAGGCCGCCAAACTCCCCGTCCTGTTCGTAGGGGGCCGCCCAAAAATGCGGTCCCCGTCCGACGACGCCCGAGCCGACGGCATTCACGATCGCGAGTGCGCCCACCGTGATGCCGTTTCGCGTCACGACACTCGCAGAGCCCACGCCGCCCTTAAGGTTCGCGGTCGTGGCGCCATAGCCGCCACCGGCCGTGCCGAGGGCGAAGCG
>JBGSJD010000446.1:0-5963 GCA_041742195.1 Hyphomicrobiaceae bacterium | reverse complement strand
CTGCCCGGTCGGCCAGCACCAGCGCCGCTTCCGCCGTCTTCGACCGCGACCGCGGCGGCACCCGGAGCAGACCCTTCACAGCGCGCGAGCACGCGATCTCGCCATCGTTGGCGTATGCCTCGTGGTTCCGCTCGATGTCCTTCAGTTCGTAAAGGTAGTTCACCATCAGTCCGTGCGCCTCCCGGAGCCCCTTCTCGGAGACGTCGCCGAGCCAGTTGATCCGCTCCAGCCGCGCGCCATTGCCGAGATGGAACCGTCCCACCGGATCGACGGCCCGCCCGTCGCCGGACCGCGCCTGGAGGAAGTAGTGCGCCGCCAGCGCCAGAAGCACCGGCTTCAGGGCCTCCGCCTCGTCCGGGTCGTCGAGCCAGCCCGGATCACCGAGCATCTGCAGCGCCACCCGGTCCTGGCTCGTCACCACGCCGCCCTCGTCGCTCGCCATCGCCCGGTCGAGCCAGCGAGCGAAATGCGGAATGGGCGACAGCGTGACGAAAGTCTTCAGCTGCGGCTGCTCGCGGACCAGTTCCTCGACCACCTGCTTGATGAGGAAGTTGCCGAACGAGATGCCCCGGAGCCCTTCCTGACAGTTGGAGATCGAATAGAAGACCGCTGTCGTGGGTGGCCCGCCGGCTTCGGACGCCGTCACAGGCTGCTGCCCGATCAGGCTCTGGATCTGGCCCGGAATCTCACGCGTGAGCGCGACTTCGACGAAAATCAGCGGCTCGTCGATGAGTGAGGGATGGAAGAACGCGAAACAGCGCCGGTCCGATGGCTCGAGCCGCCGCCGGAGGTCGTCCCAGCCCTGGATCTCGTGCACCGCCTCATAGCGGATGATCTTCTCGAGCACGACGGCCGGCGTCTGCCAGTCGATCCGGCGGAGCACGAGAAAGCCGCGGTTGAACCACGACGAGAAGAGATGCGCCATGTCCTCGTCGACCGCCGAAAAGCCCGCCTCACTCTTGCCGAAGCGCAGGAGATCCCGCCGCATGGCGACGATCTCCGCTGTCGCGCCCGGCGCGAGGTTCAGGCGGCGGAAGAACTCCTGACGCGGGCTCTCGACCGCGTCGCGAAGCTTGAGCAGCGTCGCTTCGCCTGGCGTCTCGATGTAGGCCCGCGCTGCGGCCTGCAACGCGACCTCGTTGGGCTTGAAGTGATCGGCCACGAGCCGGAAGAATGCCTTGCGGTCCTCGGGCCCGAGCCCGCGATAGCGATCGAGCAACTCCCGGGCGATCGCCACGCCCGACGCCTCGCCACGGCCCGAGAGGAGCGCCTTGGCCAGTTCGGCGACGCCTTCCTTCTGCTCCCCGACGAGCGCCGACGGCAGATACTGCCGGCCCTGCTCCGCCACGGTCGTCAACAGATCCTGGAGGAAGGAGACGTTGATCGGCATCGCCAAATTGGCCCCCTGGCCGTCCTCTATCGCGCTATCCGATCGTCTTTAGGCGCTGGGCCGCCGCCATGCAATGGCGATCGGCGGGCACCTGCTATTCACTCGACCGGCTCACCTGAAGCGGGCATCCTCCGACCATCCAATGCAAGGGAGATGACGCCGTGACCGAGACCTACGAGATCCTCGCACTGAAGTACGGGGAGAATACGGCCCGCAAGGCCGCCGACAACTTCATGAACCCGCAGGCTGACGATCACGCCTCGGCAATGCCGATCGACTACTTCGTGTTCGTCATTCGCAATGCCAACCGCACGATCCTCGTCGACACCGGCTTCGACCACAAGGAGGCCGCCGCTCGTGGTCGCAAGATCACCGTCGAGCCGATCGAGGTCCTGAAGCGGATCGGTATCGCGCCGGAGAGCATCAAGGAAACCATCATCACGCACCTGCACTTCGACCACGCGGGAACGATGGACCAGTTCACCGGCACGAAGTTCCATCTGCAGGCCTCCGAGATGGCCTACGCGACCGGCCCCTGCATGTGCGAGCCGTCGATGCGCGTGCCGTTCACGGCCGACCACGTCTGCCAGATGGTGCGCCACGTCTATTCCGGCCGCGTCCAGTTCCACGACGGCGACGGCCACATCGCGCCCGGCATCACCGTGCACCATTGCCCCGGCCACTCGAAAGGCATCCAGGCCATCCGCGTGGCGACCGAACACGGCCCCGTCGTCCTCGGCTCCGATGTGGCGCACTTCTACGCCAACATCGAGCAGCGCCGTCCGTTCTTCATCACCATCGACCAGGAGGCGACACTGAAATCCTACGACCGCCTGACCGAACTCGCGGACGGCCAGTTGCGCAACGTCATCCCGGGCCACGACCCGCTGATCCTGAAGCGCTACCCGGCCTGGAAGCCCGAAACGGCCGGCCTCGTCCACAAGCTCGACGCCCCCCGGGTCGGCTGACGACTACGTCGACTGCGGTGTGCCGCGCCATTGGTTGGCCCGCTTGTTGCGGGCCGCCTCTGCCGCGGTGATCTTGATCCGGGCCGCGCGCGTCTTTGGCAGCTTGGCCTGGATGATCCACTCGAGGATGCCGCGGCGCGCGGACTTGGGAAATCCATCCCAGTTGGCCCGCGCTCCCTCCTGCGCCTCGAGCGCCGTGACGAGATCCGAGGGCAGCACCAGATCATCGATCGTCTCGAGCTTGCTCCACGTCCCGTCCTGCTTCGCCTCGGCAACGCGCTGCAAGCCGCTCGCGTGCATTAGCCCGGCGGCCGTGAGCGCCTCGATCCGCTGCCGCTTCAACTGCGACCAGGCACTCCCCGCCTTGCGCGGCGAGATGAGCAGCATCGTCCGGGCCGCATCGAGCTTGCGCGGCCGGCTGTCGATCCAGCCGAAGCAGAGCGCTTCTTCAACGATTGCGTCGTAACCGACGTGGCGCGGGTCACCCTTCTTCCACGTCACGAGCCAGATGCTCGTCGACGTCTTGTGATGGGCCGCGAGCCACGCCCGCCAATCCTCACGGCTCTCGACCGCGACCTGGGGCAGTTCGACGTCTTTCGCGATCGGCCTCGCCGCCTCGCGCCCTTGCCTTCGGATCAATAGATCGTCTCCTGCAGCCGCTTCGGATAATTGGCGTCATAGGTCTTGCCGTCGAACTTGCCTTGTGTGAGCGCCTCGAGGATCTCGCCCGACGACGGCAGTTCCGACCGGTCGACGTGGGACTTCGGGTCCCAGAGCCGCGACCGGATCAGCGCCTTCGGGCACTGGAAGTAGACCCGCTCCGCCGTCACCTTGAGCACGGTTCGTGGCAGCTTGCCGTTGAAGGCAAAGCTCTGGTTGAGTTCGGGATCGTTGAGGATCTCGGCCGTGCCGTTGATCCGGAGCGTGTTCCCGATCCCCGGAATGAGGAACAGCAGCGAGCAGCGCGGATCGCGGATGATGTTGCGCCACGCATCCACCCGGTTGTTGCCGAGCCGGTCCGGGATCATGACGGTCTTCGGGTCCACCACCCTGACGAACCCCGCCGGATCGCCGCGCGGCGAGCAGTCGAGGCCCTCGGGACCCGCTGTCGCCAGCACCACGAACGGCGAGCGATCGATGAACACGCGATAGTGGTCCGAAATGTAGTCGATCTCCTTCAGCACGGCCGCCTCGACCGGGGCCCCGTAGATGGCTTCGAGATCGTCGAGGCTCGTCACGCGTGTCATGCGCTGTCTCCTGAAGTTGCCGCCGGCAGGCCTACCGTGCCGCGTGACATCCACCGGAAGCCTGTCTAGCATTTGTCCAGACAAGAGCCGAGGGAGCAGAAACCATGCCCGGAACACCACGCTTCGGAGTGCAGATTGGCGCTGTCGACCGCCTGGGGGCAAGCGATTCCGACATGTATCGCGAAGCCATCGTCGATGCACGTTACGCGCAACAGCTGGGCTACGACGCCGCCTGGATGGTCGAGCACCACTTCTCCGACTACTACCCCACTCCAAACCCGTTGATGTTCCTGTCCCACCTCGCCGCCGCCTGCCCAGGCATGGGTCTCGGTAGCGCCGTGATGGTGCTGCCCTGGTATGATCCCGTCCGCTTCGCCGAGGACGTCGCGATGCTGGCGACCCTGACGACCGGCCCCTTGCACATCGGTATGGGACGCGGCACGGCGAAGCTCGAGTACGACGCGCTCCGCATCCCGATGACCGAGGCGCGCGACCGCTTCCGCGAGTGCTGGGAAGTGACCCAGCTCGCTTTGACCGGCGAGCCCTTCACCTACGATGGCCACCACGTGAAGCTCGACCGGCCGATCACCGTGCGCCCGCGTCTCGAGCCGAACCGGAAGGTGAATTTCTACGGCGCCATCGGCTCGCCGGGCAGCGCCGAGATCATGGCAGACATGGGCCTACCGCCGCTCTCGCTTGCCCAGTTCCCGGACTACATGCTGGTCAAGATCCTCGAGCGCTGGCGGAACCGCATGGCGTCGCGCGGGCTACCAACCGCCGTCACGCTCCCCGTCTCGACGAAGTGCTTCATCGCCGACACCGACGCCGAAGCCCGCGATGAGGCGCGCGGTCACATGGCACGCTTCTATCGCCTCCAGGCCGAGCACTACACCACCGACACGACGCCCTGGGGCGATATCGCGGGCTACGAGCAGTTCGCCAAGATCTTCGCCAACATGCGCCTGATGGGCGACCCCGCGCAGAACGATCCGATCCTCGATCGCAACCTGATCGGCTCGCCCGAAACGGTCGCCAGGCGCATCAACGAACTGCGCGCCATCGGCTTCGACTACGTCCTGATCTCCAACGCGACACATGGCGTCGACCGCGAGACGCGCCATCGCATGATGCGCCGCTTCGCGACCGAGGTCGTCCCGCTGGTCAACAGCCTCCCCGTCCCCGAGATGCCGGTCTTCGAGAAAGTCCGGGCCGCCGAGTGACGGCCCACCCGTTCGAGCCCGTTCCCAGCATGCCCGCCAAAGAGCGAGGACACCGATGACCGAGAAGAGCGAACTCTACAAGAAGGGCGAGGCCATGCGCCGCCGCCTTCGCGGTGACGCCGACTTCGCGAAGAACCAGAGCGAGTACGCCCAGGACCCGATCACCGAGGAATTCATCGGCGTCGTCACGGAGACCGTGTTCGGCGCGCTCTGGTCCCGCCCCGGCCTCGACCTCAAGACACGGACGCTCGTCTGTGTCGTCTCCGATGCCGCCACCGGTCGCCATCCCGAGCTCGACATTCATCTCCGCTTCGCCCTCCGCCAGGGCTGGACCGAGCGCGAGCTGACCGAGGTCCTGCTGCAGCTCTCCGGCTATGTCGGCGTACCGCTGATCCGCGAGGCCATGATCGTGGCGAAGGACGTCTTCGCTGACGAACGCGCCAAGGCCGCCAAGGCCTGAGCCAACCCGAGGACACCCGCACCATGAGCCAGAGCGTGCATTACATCGAGAACCGGGCCGACTGGCTGGCGCGCCACCGGGAGGACCCCCTCGACCCGGACCTGCCCATCGTCGATCCCCACCATCATCTCTGGGACCGTCCGGGCTGGCCCTACATGCTGCCCGACCTGCTGGCCGACACGACGACCGGCCACAACATCGTCGCGACCGTGTTCGTCCAGTGCCGCGCCTTCCACCGGGCCGACGGCCCGATCGAGATGCGGCCGGTCGGCGAAACCCAGTTCGTGGCCGGCGTCGCCGCCATGGCCGAGAGCGGCATCTACGGCGCGACGCGCGTCTGCGAGGGGATCGTTGGCCATGCCGACATGCTGCTCGGCAAGGCCGTCGAGCCTGTGCTCGAAGCCCACGTCCGGGCCGGCAACGGCCGCTTCCGGGGCATTCGCCATATCACGGCGTGGGACCCCGATCCCGTCGTCATGAACCCGGCCTACACCCCGCCGCGCCACGCGCTGCAGGACCGCTCGTTCCAGGACGCGCTGCGTGTCCTCGGCACCATGGGGCTCACCTTCGACGCCTGGCTCTACCACCCCCAGATCGACGATCTCGCCGCCGCCGCCGCGGCCGTCCCCGGCACACGCTTCGTCCTCGACCATGTCGGCGGCCCACTCGGCATCCAGG
>JBGSJD010000445.1:0-12201 GCA_041742195.1 Hyphomicrobiaceae bacterium | reverse complement strand
CAGCGGCTCGCTGCCGTCCGCGATCCGGTTGCCGGCCAGAACCTCGACACCCTCGGGGCTGGCCAACGCTGCCGGATCGAGGCCGAGTTCGGCCGCGAGCGCCAGATTGAGCCGGATCAGCTTCGGCCGGCCGACAGGCGTCGGGCTGAGCCGCGAATAGAAGCGCTCCGGCATCCGGGCATAGCTGTTGTCGAAGGCAAACAGCGTCGTCGATCGGGCGGCATCGTTCATATGGCACACGGGGTCGAAGGCATTTCCCCTACATATCGACCTTCGACCGCCCCGCGGCAAGTGCGCGCCGCCACTCCTTAGGCTCTGTTGACATTCAACGGAGCCTAGCCCGTCAGATCCGCCAGCCGGAGTGGATGGCCGCGACGCCGCCGGTCAGGTTACGGTAGCTGACGCGCTCGAAGCCGGCCGTCCGGATCATGTCGGCGAACACGTCTTGCTTCGGAAACTTCCGGATGCTCTCGACGAGGTAGCGGTAGGGCTCGCTGGCCCCGGCGGTAAGTTGCCCGAGCCTCGGGATGACCTCGAAGGAGAAGAGATCGTAGACCCGGTCGAGGATGGCGACGTCCACATGGCTGAACTCGAGCACCAGCAGCCGTCCGCCCGGCCGGAGCATGCGGTACATCTCGGAAAGCGCGGCGTCGATCCGGGTGACATTGCGGATGCCGAATGCGATCGTCGCCACATCGAAGCTGCGGTCGGGGAACGCGAGGTGCTCGGCATTGCCCTCGACGAGCGAGATCCGCCCGTCGAGATGTGCTTCGAGCACCTTCCGGCGGCCGACGTCGAGCATCTCGGGGCTGATGTCGCAGATGACGATCTCGGTGCCCGTGCCGCTCGCCCGCGCCACCCGGAGCGCCACGTCCCCGGTGCCGCCCGCGAGGTCGAGAACCCTGAACCGGGCGTCGTTGCGGGGCGGATTGATGAGCGTAACGAGATCGTCCTTCCAAAGCCGGTGCAATCCGCCCGACATGAGGTCGTTCATCAGGTCGTAGCGTTCCGCCACGGTCGCGAAAACCTCGTTCACGAGGCCCTGGCGCTCGGCGGGATCGACGGTGCGGTAGCCGAAAGTTTCAGCAGTGCTGAAGTTCGGCAGCATGGCGCTTTTCATGCCGACACAGTACAGCAACGGACACGGCTGTCGCTACGGGCGATATGCCGCCCGGCCCTTTGTCGGGCTTCGGGGTGCGGCGCGCCAGCCGACTTGCCGAAGGGGTGGACGGCGATCGTGTTCCGTGACGTTGAGAGGGAAGTCTGCCGATGGACAAGAGCTATCTTCTGCAGGCGGTGGTGCTGCTGGCGACGGCTGCGGTCGCCGCCCCGCTTGCCCACGCCCTCAGGATCGGCTCGGTGCTCGGCTACCTGATGGCGGGCGTCCTGATCGGACCGCATGTCCTCGGCTTCTTCACCGACGTGGAGAACATTCTTCACATCTCCGAGCTCGGTATCGTGTTCCTGCTGTTCCTGATCGGACTCGAGTTGCGCCCGATCCGCCTGTGGACGATGCGTCGCTCGATCCTTGGGGCCGGCGGCGGCCAGGTTCTCGTCACCGGTCTCATTCTCGGGCTGGCGGCAGCGACCTTTTACACGACCGTCAGCGTCGCCATCGTGGTCGGGCTGGCGCTGGCGATGTCCTCGACGGCGTTCGCGCTGCAGGTGCTCGAGGAGCGCAAGGAGCTGAACCTCCGGCATGGCCGGCTCGGCTTCTCGATCCTGCTCTTTCAGGATCTCGCGGCCATCCCGCTGATCGCCGTGGTCCCGATGCTTGCCGCCCGAGGCGCAACCGATGCGGGCCAGGCGCTGCTCTCGACGGCGACGGCGCTCGGCACGGTGGTGGGTGTGATCGCGTTCGGCTATTTCGTGCTGAACCGCGTCTTCAAGCTCGTCGCCCTTTCGGGCATCCGCGAAGCCATGACCGCGACCGCCCTGCTGACGGTGATCGGCGTCGCCCTCGTGATGCAGCTCGCCGGCCTGTCGGCCGCCCTCGGCGCCTTCATTGCCGGCGCCATCCTCGCCGACAGCCAGTATCGCCACCAGATCGAGGCCGACATCCAGCCGTTCGAAGGGCTCCTGCTGGGCTTGTTCTTCACGGCCATCGGCATGTCGCTCGATCTGGGCCTGATCGTCCGCGAATGGCAGCTCGTTGTGATGCTCGTCTCGGGGCTCGTCCTCATCAAGGCCGTCGTCCTGTTCACGGTCGGCCGCCTGTCCGGACTGACGACCCCTCAGTCGCGGCGACTGGCAATCATTCTGTCGCAGGGCGGCGAGTTCGCATTCGTGATCCTCGGGTTGGTGACGGGTGCCCGCCTGCTCGCCCAGGAGACCGCGGATCTGATGGCCGTCGTCGTGACGCTGTCCATGGCCTCGACACCGGTGCTGCTGCTCCTCGACGACTGGCTGCGCAGCACCGAAACGAGCCGCGTCGCCCCCCTGTTCGATGCGCCGCCGGCCGATGAGGGCCACGTCGTCATCGCCGGTCTCGGGCGGTTCGGCCAGATCGTGGCCCGCATCCTCCGCGCCCGCGGCATCCGCTTCACGGCGCTCGACATCAGCCCGGAGCAGATCGAGCTGGTCCGCCGCTTCGGCGCCGAGGGCTATTACGGCGACGCGAGCCGCCTCGACATCCTCGAGGCCGCCCAGACGCAAAAGGCGCGAGCGTTCGTTCTGGCGATCGACGACATGGAGGCTTCTCTCAAGACGGCCGAGATCGTCCGCCGGCACTTCCCGGACGTGCCGATCTACGCCCGCGCCCGCAATCGCCAGCACGTCCACAAGCTGATGGACCTCGGCGTTCAGGAAATGCGGCGCGAGACGTTTCTCGCCTCGATCGAGCTGACCCGTGACCTCCTGCTCGGCCTCGGCGTCAGTTCCGCCGAGGCGCGTCGCATCACCGAGACGTTCGCGGAGCTCGATCGCAAGCGCCTCTACGACGACTACGAGCACGCCTCGGATGCCGACAAGCTGCGCCTCAATGCCAAGCGCTTCGCCGAGGAACTGGAGCAGATCTTCCGCGAGGATTCGGCCGAGGCCGGCGCCCTGGCGAAGCCGTCGAAAACCGGCACCAAAAAGCCGGGCGGCCGGCCCCCGCTGGAACCGGCCGCCACAGGCAAGGACAGAGACTGAACGAGCGGCGGGTCAGTAGGTCTTCGCCGTCTCGTTCGGAGCGAGGCCGCGCGTTTCCTTGATCATGTTGGTCGCGGCGACCGCGAGCACCCGGGCGTCGTTCATCAGCGTCGTGAGCTGATAGCCCTGGTCGAACCGCTTCTTGGCCGTAGCCGGGCCGTCGGTGTGGACGCCGGCGATCATGCCCTTCGAGCGCGTCACGCTCGCGATCCGGGCGATGGCATCGATCACACCCTGGTCGGACGGGTCGAGCGTCGGCGGCTTGCCCATGGCCATCGACAGGTCGGACGGGCCGACGTAGACGCCGTCGAGACCCTTGACCGACAGGATCTCCTCGAGGTTGTCGAGACCCGCCTGCGTCTCGATCATCGCGAACAGCAGGACTTCGTCGTTTGCTCCCTGCCAGTAGTCGGCGCCAGCGTACTGGACGGCCCGGTTCGGCCCCATGGAACGCGTGCCGATCGGCGGATAGCGCCCATAGGAGACGAACTGCTCCGCCTCGGCCTTGGTGTTGATCATCGGGCAGATGAGGCCGTAGGCGCCCGCATCGAGGAGCTTCATGATGATGGCCGCATCGTTCCACGGCACGCGGCACATGGGGACCGCATCGGTCGTGGAGATGGCCTGCAGCATCGGCACGGCCGACTGGAAGTCCACCGGTCCGTGCTGGAGATCGATGGTCACGCTGTCCCAGCCGCAATGACTGTAGACCTCGGCAGAATAGCTGTTCGGGATCGCGCACCAGCCATTGATGATGCGTCCGCCGTCCTTGACGATCTGGCGGAGCTTGTTCTTGCGCATTGGCGTTTCCTCGTCGGCAATTCATCGGATGGAGGCACACGCCTCCGGGCGGCGCGAGGCTAGGCCGCCCGGCCACCGGATGCCACTTTTTTTCCGATGAACGCCGCCCCCGGACCGTCAGGCCGCGTGACCGCCAAGCCGGCCATCCCGGTGCGAGATCCGTCTCGTGGCCCACTTTTCGAGCACCGCCTCGAGGTCCGAGCGCTCGAACGGCTTGGCGAGGTAGTCGTCGAGGCCCTCGTCGAGGCACCGCTTGCGATCCTCGGCGAAGGCATTCGCCGTCAGCGCGATGACGGGCGGCGACGGCAGCTCTCTGGAGGCGTAGAGAGCCTTGATCCGCTGCGCCGCCTCGAAGCCATCCATCTCCGGCATGTGGATGTCCATGAGGACGAGATCCGGCGCCGGCTGGCCCGCCGCGACGAGCCCGGCGCAATAGTCGACGGCGAAGCGCCCGTTGCGGGCATGATGCACCGCGCAGCCCGACCGTTCGCACATGCGTTGGGCGAGGATCGCGTTGATGGCGTTGTCCTCGACCAGAAGGATACGCCTCGGCTGGGCGTCGACCGCCACATCGCCCGACACCGGCCCGGCATGCAGCTGGAGCCCGGCCGGGTCCCGTCGCTCGTGGCCGACCTCGACATTGAGTTGCACCAGCAGTGACGATGGCCGCACCGGACGCACCACATAGGCGTCACATCCGCTGGCGCGAAACTCGTCCTGGCGACCCTGCGACGGATGATCGACGACGAGCACGGTTCTCGGTGATCGCCCGTCGTCGCCGCTGAGGTTGGCGATGATGGTCCCGATCGCTGCCGCCCCGATCTCGACGTCGACGACCAGCCCTGAGGCATCGGCTGCCCCTGTCTCGACGCGCGGTCGTATCGCCTCGCCGACCGACCGGCAATCGACGATCAGGCCCGCCGCCTGCAGGATTTCCGAGAGCACCTGCCGCTGTTGCAGTCGGTCGCTGACGATCACGACGCGCCGTGCGGCGTCGCTTTTCGATCGGATGCCCGCTGCAAGCCCGTCCAGGGCCCGGCCGAACGTCAGATTGGCGCGGAACGTGGACCCGATCCCCACCGTGCTTTCGACGGTGATGTCACCCTGCATCGCGCGCGCCAGCCGCCGCGAGATGGCAAGCCCGAGCCCGGACCCACTGCGTTTGCGCCGCACCACCTCGTCGGGCTGTTCGAACTCCGTGAACAGCGTCGCGATCTGCGCTTCGGTCATGCCCGAGCCCGTATCCGCCACCGAGACCTCGACACCGACGTGCATCGGATCGATCGTCGACCGCCGCGTGACGCGCACGCTGACGCCGCCGGCGTCGGTGAACTTGATGGCGTTGCCAACGAGATTGAGCAGGATCTGGCGCACCCGCGTCTCGTCGCCGACCACGACGCGGGGCAGCCCCGGATCGATCCGCCAGGCGAGGTCGACGGCCTTCTCGCGCGCCCGTGGCGCCATGAGTTCGACGACGCCTTGAACGCAGTCGTCGAGCATGAACGGCGCCGGATGGATTTCGAGCTTGCCGGCTTCGATCTTCGAGAGATCGAGGATCTCGTCGATGATCGTCAGGAGATTCTTGGCCGAGAGATCGACGGCATCGACATACGAACGCTGCTCGGCCGTGAGCATGGTCTCGGCAAGGAGGCCGGTCATGCCGAGAATGCCGTTCATGGGCGTGCGGATCTCGTGGCTCATGGCCGCGAGGAACCGCGACTTGGCCCGGTTGGCTGCCTCGGCTTCGTCGCGGGCCCGCGCGAATTCGAGCCGCGCCCGGCGCTGCTCGCTGATGTCGCGCGCGATCGTCTGCACCTCGTCGCCGCGCCCGTCCTCGCAGGTGATCGAAAGGACTTCGACCACGAACCAGCGCGGCCCCTCCGTCGTATCGATCAGTGCCTCGTAGGTCCGCCGCCGGCTCGCGGCCGGCTCCGTGGCGCCAACGTCGTCGCGTTCGAGGATGGCGAGCGGGAAACAGGTCCCGAGGACGTCGCGGGCCTCGACGCCGAACGTCCGGCAGAACGCCTTGTTGACGAACGTGACACGTCCTGACGGCTCGGCGCGCATCAGAAGGTCGCTGTGGCTGTCCAGCAAGTCCTTGTAACGGATCTCGTTTTCCGAGATGACCCACTCGAGGTCCTTGAGCTGCTCGATGCGGTCGCCGACGGGGTTCGGGTTGCCGGCGGCGGGCATCGCCAGCGGGCGCGCACGCCGGGTGAGCCGGCCGAGCGCATCCTGCGCACGGCGAACCATGTCCACGAACCTTGGTCGACGCTTCTCCACGGGTCTCCTGGCGGGTTGCACGGCACCGCGCGGGGATGACACCATGCGCCCCTTGATAAACCTTTGCTGGCATGAACTAGGCTTAAGCGGAGGTTGACCGGTGTATCGAAGCGGCTAGGACGTGCCGATCGAGGCCGCAGTCTGAGGACGGGAGCGAGTATGGGACCGCTGAAGGGCTACCGCGTGATCGAGATGGCAGGGATCGGCCCGGCGCCGTTCTGCGCCATGATGCTGGCCGACATGGGGGCCGAGGTGATCCGCGTCGACCGCCGCGAGAAGGCGGATCTCGGCGTGGTGAGGAAGCCCGCCTTCGAGGTCATGAACCGTGGCCGCAGCACGATCGCCGTCGACATCAAGAAGCCGGAGGCCGTCGCCATCGTGAAGCGGCTGGTCGCGAACGCCGATGCCATCATCGAAGGCTTCCGGCCCGGCGTGATGGAGCGCCTGGGTCTCGGACCCGATGTGCTGGCGGAGATCAATCCGCGGCTCGTGTTCGGGCGCATGACGGGGTTCGGGCAGGAGGGCCCCATGGCCGCCCGCGCCGGCCACGACATCAACTACATCGCGCTCGCCGGCGTGCTCTCCCATCTCGGACGCGCTGGCGAGCGCCCGGTCCATCCGCTGAACCTCGTCGGCGACTTCGGCGGCGGCGGCATGTACCTCGCCTTCGGCGTCGTCTGCGCCATGCTGGAAGCCCAGCGCTCGGGCAAGGGTCAGGTCGTCGACGCCGCCATGGTCGATGGCGCCGCGAGCCTGATGGCCATGTTCCATGGCATGCACGCCGAAGGCATCTGGCGCGAGGAGCGCGGCACCAACATGCTCGATACGGGCGCGCCCTGGTACGACGTCTACGAGACGAAGGACGGCCAGTACGTCTCCATCGGCTCGATCGAGAAGCGCTTCTATGCGGACCTGCTCGAACGTCTCGGCCTGACCGGAGAAGCGCTCCCCGCGCAGCACGATCGCCAGGGCTGGCCCATTCTGAGGGCCCGCTTTACCGAGATCTTCAAATCGAAGACGCGCGCCGAATGGGAGACCGTGTTCGAGGGGAGCGACGCATGCTTTGCCCCCGTCCTGTCGATCTCCGAGGTTGCAGGCCACCCCCACAATGCCGTGCGGGAGACGTTCGTCGTCCGCGACGGCGTCCGGCAGCCGGCGCCGGCCCCGCGCTTCTCCCGGACCGCTCCGGTCCTCGAGGTGCCGCCCAAGCCGGCTGGCGCCGATACGGCGAGCGTGCTCGCCTCCCTCGGCTATTCCGAGGCCGAGATCGCAGAGTTGCAGCGGAGCGGCATCGCCGGCATCGCTTGAGTTAGAGTGACCACACGAGAGCAGCCCGGCTCCGCCGACGCCCCCCCCCCGAACGCGAGGAAGAAATGGATTTCGAGTTTTCCCCCGACCAGATGGAAATCCGCACAGCGATCGAGCGCATCTGCGAGCGCTTCGGTGACGATTACTGGTTGAAGAAGGACAAGGAAGGCGGCTTTCCCAACGAGTTGCATCAGGCGCTCGCGGCGGACGGCTGGCTCGGCATCGCCATGCCGGAGGAGTACGGCGGCGCCGGCCTCGGCATCACCGAGGCCGCCCTCATGATGCAGACGATTGCCGAGAGCGGCGCCGGCATGCAGGGCGCCTCGGCCGTGCACATGAACATCTTCGGGCTGCACCCGGTCGTGCTCTACGGCAACGAGGAGCAGAAGCGCCGGATGCTCCCGCCCCTGATCGCCGGCAAGGAGAAATCCTGCTTCGCGGTCACCGAGCCGAACACCGGCCTCGACACGACCCGGCTGAAGACGAAGGCGACCCGCGAAGGCAACCGCTACCGCATCGACGGCCAGAAGATCTGGATCTCGACGGCCCAGGTCGCCGACAAGGTGCTGCTGCTGGCGCGCACGACCGACCTCGACAAGGTCAAGAAGCCGACCGAGGGCCTGTCGCTGTTCTACACCAATCTCGATCGCAAGTACGTCGAGGTGCGCGAGATCGAGAAGATGGGGCGCAAGGCTGTCGACTCGAACCAGGTCTTCATCGACGGCCTTCCGGTCCCGGTCGAGGATCGGATCGGCGAAGAAGGCATGGGCTTCCGCTACATCCTCGACGGCATGAACCCCGAGCGCATCCTGATCGCGGCCGAAGCGGTCGGGCTCGGCCGTGTGGCCTTGAAGCGGGCGACCCAGTACGCCAAGGACCGCGTCGTCTTCGGCCGCCCGATCGGCCAGAACCAGGGCATTCAGCACCCGCTGGCGAAGGCCTGGATGAGCCTCGAGGCGGCAAACCTGATGGTCTTCAAGGCCGCCTCCCTTTATGACACCGGGAAGCCGTGCGGCGTCGAGGCCAATGCCGCCAAGTATCTCGCCGGCGAAGCCGGCTTCGAGGCCTGCGAGACGGCTGTGCTCTCGCACGGCGGCATGGGCTATTCGAAGGAGTTCCACGTCGAGCGCTACATGCGCGAGGTAATGCTCTGCCGGATCGCACCCATCAGCCGCGAGCTGATCATGTCGAACATCGCCGAGCGCCAGCTCGGTCTCCCGAAGAGCTACTGAGGAGCGCCCGTGCAGCCGGAACCACCGATCTCCATCATTCCCAACGACCGCTTCCGGCTGATCCGCCGCTTCTATGTCGGCAGCGTCGCGATTGCGATACCCATCCTGTTTCTCGCAATGCTCGCCGCCATCAACAAGGTGCTCTATCCCTATCTGTCGGCCGTCCTGCTGATCGGCGGCGTCGGCACGCTGATTGTGGCGCTGCTCTCGCGCTCCGCCGCCCATTGCCCGCGCTGCCTCAACCCTCTCCTGTGGCATTCCGGCCCGATGGGAACGGGTCGCCTGTCGATCGGGACCAAAAAGCGCTGCCCGAAGTGCGACCTCGATCTCGAGGCGCCCTGGACACCACCGACGGAAGCCGAAATGGCTGCCGCCGCCGAGGACCCCGGCAAAGCCTGAATGAAGCGGCGCCGGCAGCTGCGCTCATGACACGCGAGAAAGGTGAAATCACATGACGTCCCCCCGCCCGAAGGCCGTGCCGACCGTGCTGCTCGACGACGCCCGCACGATCGCGACCGAGTGGCGCTTTCCCCCCGGCGGCGAGACAGGCTGGCATCGCCACGGCCACGACTACGTCGTGATTCCGATGTCGACCGGAAAGCTGCTGCTCGAGGAGCCCGGCGGGACGTCCCGCACGGCCGATCTCGTGACCGGCAAGCCCTACGCCCGCGCGACGGGCGTCGAGCACAATGTGGTCAACGCCAACGATTACGAGTTCGTCTTCATCGAGATCGAACTGAAGTAGTGCCCGAGGTCAGATGATCTCGTCCTCGTCCATGATCGCTTCGGGCTCGGCATCGGCAGGACCCGTTGCGGGGCGGGCCTCCGGCTCGGGCATCGGGCGTCCGGCGCGCGTGCGGCCATGTTCATCGGCCCACGCGATATGGAAGAGCGCGTCTCCCATGTTGACGATCGGCAGCGTCGTGGCGCCGACGATGATCCCCCGGCGCGGGCTGCGGATCTGCAATTCGCTGCCCTCGTAGGGGTCGGCGAGAACGCCGATCGGCTCGTTTTCGCTGACCGCATTGCCGATCCGCTTCAGGGACCGGAACACGCCCCCGTCCGGCGCACGCACCCATTTCGAGGCGTTGGCGAACACCGGCCGGCGAAGCTCGTCCGCCACCGGCGGCTCCACCCCGTCCGGCAACTCGAGCATGCCGATCTTGAGCATGACGTTGGCAATACCGTCGACACCCGCCGAGATCGCGAATTCGTCGAACCGCAACCCCTCGCCGCCCTCGTAGACGAGCACGTCGACGCCGGCCTCTTGCGCCGATCGGCGGAGCGACCCGGCCCGCTCCGGGCTCTCGAGCACGACCGGCACTCCGAAAGCTTCGGCGAGTTCCCGGCAGCGCGAACGACGCGAGAGATCGGCCCGGATCTGAGGCAGGTTCACCCGATGCACGGCCGCCGTATGCAGGTCGATGCCGACCTGGCAGCGCTGCACGACTTCCTTCAGGAAGAGGTGCGCCAGCCGCCCCGCCAGCGAACCGCTTCCCGATCCCGGAAACGAGCGGTTGAGATCGCGGCGGTCTGGAAGATAGCGGGACCGGCCGATGAACCCGTAGGCGTTGACAACCGGAATGGCGAGCAGCGTCCCCGAGATGTTCCCGGGTTGTACCGTCCGCAGGACCCGGCGGATGATCTCCACGCCATTGAGCTCGTCACCGTGGATCGCGGCCGAGATGAAGAGGGCCGGCCCTGGCCTCGGCCCATGGAGGACGTGGACGGGGAGGGTGACTGGCGTATGGTTGGAGAGCTTGGAGACGTGCAGATCGACCAGCGCCCGCGTTCCAGCGGGCACTTTGAAACCACCGATCTCGAATTCGCTACGCACTGATGTCTGAACTTTCCCAGCCATGAAGGCCACGCAGTATAGCAGGCCCGATCACGTTTCGACAGGCGGGCCCGGTCCCGCCCCATGTCCCGAGGCGATGGCTGGCCAGAAGGTTCGCAGTTGACATCGGTAGACGACGTCAGCATAACCCCTCGCACGTCGCCGCCACGGGAGCGGCGCTTTGCCGTGTGACTGAACTTCGGAACAGTCGCCGCCGCCGGGCATCAGACCCGAGCATGATGGAGAGGTGCCCGAGTGGCTAAAGGGGACGGACTGTAAATCCGTTGGCTTCGCCTACGATGGTTCGAATCCATCCCTCTCCACCAACTCTTTCGATCTCACGAACTCAGGTTTTGCCGATCCGCGCCAAGCGGCGGGATGCCACGTCGTGAGCCGGCAGGGACCATGGCAAGGGCCCGCCACCTTCAAGAACTCGCTTCAATCGTGGCTGGCAAGGGCATCCCGGATCCGCTTGGCGTCGAGCCGCGCGGCTGGCGACGGCTGCGCAGTCTGACGCCCCGTGGCGACGTCGGACGGCATCTCGAGCGCTTGCAGGAACAGCTTGGCATCGATGGGCTCGGACGGCATGCGGCCGACCTGGGGAGCTTTCGGCTTGGCATCCCTGACGGTGCCCTCGTCTGCCGTCGTCACGGCGCGGCTCTTGACCGTCATACTGATCGCGGCCGCCTGAGGGCGCGCACGCCCTGAACTGGCGCCACTGACGCGGCTCGGGATCGCCTCGAGACGCCCACCGTCGATGGCCGGAAGGGCACGGGGCACGAGGCGACCGTGCGCGCTCTCCATGACGTTGCGCCAGATCGTGGCCGGCAGCCCGCCGCCTGCGACCCTGTTCATGGCGCTTCCGTCGTCGTTCCCGAGCCAGACGGCCCCGACGAGGTGGGCCGTGTAGCCGACGAACCAGGCGTCGCGGAAATCCTGCGTGGTCCCCGTCTTGCCGGCGGCCTGATGGCGCGGGAAGACGGCGCGCCTGCCCGTTCCGGAAACGAGCGCCGCATTGAGCATCGTATTGAGGCTGCCGATGTGGTCGGGCGCAACGACCATGCGTGGTCGCGCCGGCGCGCGCTCGAACAGCACCTCACCGGCCTTCGTCCGGATCCGGGTCAGGACGTGCGGCTCGACCGCCGATCCGCCAGCCGCCAGGGTCGCGTAGGCACCCGAGAGTTCGAGCAGTCCCACCTCCGAAGTCCCGAGCGCCATCGAGGCGTCAGCGCGCAGCGTCGAGCGAACGCCGAGCCGCCGGGCGACGGCCGCCACCTTCTCGGAGCCGACCTCCTGCTGCAGGCGCACTGCGACCGTATTCACAGAATGCGCCAGCGCCTGCGTCAGTGTGATCGGCCCGCGAAACCGGCCGTCCTCGTTGCGCGGACTCCATTGACCGATCGAGATCGGGGCATCGACGACGGGCGTGTCCGGCCAGGCGCCGTTCTCGACGGCGGCGAGGTAGACGAACGGCTTGAAGGCCGAACCGGGTTGCCGCCGGGCCTTGACGGCGCGGTTGAACTGGCTGTCCGCGAACGACCGCCCGCCGACCAGCGCGCGAATGCCGCCCGAGGTGTCGAGAATGACCATCGCCCCTTGTCCGGCCCG
>JBGSJD010000444.1:0-6366 GCA_041742195.1 Hyphomicrobiaceae bacterium | reverse complement strand
GCGCAGGGCTTCGTCGTCGAGACCGTGGCGCGGCCGGCCGACGGTGACTGGACGTCGGCGGTGGTGGCCGCGATCCAACGGAAAGGGGCGCCGCCGCTCGCCATCGCGTCGATTTCGTCCGTGCATTGGTCGGACGGCGGGGCGATCGATCTCGATCAGGTGTCGGGAGCGGTGAGGGCGGCCGGCGCGGCGCTCTTGGTCGACGCCACGCATGCGGCCGGCGTGATGGACCTCGACGTGCGCCGGATCGATCCCGATTTCCTGATCTTTCCGACCTACAAGTGGCTGCTCGGCCCTTATGGACGGGCATTTCTCTACGTCGCCAAGCGGCGGCAGGAGGCGGTTCCGCTCGAGCAGCCGTCGTATGCGCGGCGCGGCGTCAAGGCGGAGCAAGCCGTCTACCTCGAGGATATGCGTTACCTGCCGGATGCCCGCCGGTTCGACATGGGCGAGCGCGATCATTTCGTGTCGATGGAAATGGCGGCGGTGGGCATCGAGACGATCGCCGGCTACGGGCAGGCTGCCATCTGCGAGCGGCTCTCCATGCTGACCGGTCTCATGGCTCGCCGTATCGCTGAGATCGGCAACCGGGTTTCGCTGCCGGATGCGCGGTTCCGAGCGCCGCACATTCTCAGTGTCGGATTTCCGGAGGGCATGCCGAAAGGGCTCGTCGCGAGCCTTGCGGCCGCCAACGTCCACGCGGCGCCGCGGATCGGGCGGCTGCGCCTCTCGCCCCACGTCTACAACGACGAGGAGGACGTGGAGCGGCTGGTTGCCGCCTTGCGGTCGGCTGTCGCGGGATAGGCTCTGCCCGATCGGCGCGTTCAGGCGCCACGAGGGGCGCACGGAACCCGGACAGTGCGGCCATCTGCGGCTTCTTGCGTAACATCTTGATCAGTTACGATCTCTACGCTAGCAGTGGAGACCGCAGGTGAAATGCGCCTGAGGCGGGAGGGAACTTATGTCCGGAGACTTGATCGATACGTCCAAGGGCCATCCAGCCATGGACTACAAGGAACACATCCGGACGTACAAGGGGTTCCTGACCGGGAGTGTCGTGCTGGCGGTCCTTTGTGCCATGATCCTGATCGGCATGCGCATTTTCCTCGTCTAGTTCCGTTCCAGACATCCAAGAGCTGTTCTGGTGCCTGCCCCAGCAGGCGTCGAAGCCGACCTGCCTCGCGATGGTCCTCGCCCTCCGGTGAAGATCGATCCGGGCCCAGCCTTGCGGAGTTCGCACCATGGTGACGGTAGCCGTCACGCCCGAGACGAACGTCGAGACGCGGACGGCGATCACGCCGGATGTGGTCAAAAAGCTCGTCGGTCTCGGCAACGAGGTCAGGGTCGTCAGTGGGACGAGCATCAGATCGGGGATCGCCGACAGTGCCCTCGAAGCGGCCGGCGCGAAGATCGTGGCCACTGCCAGCGAAGCCGTCAACGGCGCCGATATCCTGCTGAAGGTGCGGCGGCCCGAGGTGAGCGAACTGGCGGGACTGAAGCCCGGCGCGCTGGTGATCGCCATGCTGGCGCCCTATGACGAGCGGTCGAACCTGGAGGCCCTCGCGGCCACCGGCGTGTCGCTCTTCAGCATGGAGTTCATGCCCCGCATCACGCGTGCGCAGTCGATGGACGTGCTCTCGAGCCAGTCCAACCTCGCCGGCTACAAGGCGGTCGTCGACGCGGCGTCGCTGCTGCCGCAAGCCATGCCGATGATGATGACGGCGGCCGGTACCGTGCCGGCGGCGAAGGTCTTCATCATGGGTGTCGGCGTCGCCGGACTTCAGGCCATCGCGACGGCGCGGCGGCTTGGCGCGATCGTGTCGGCGACGGACGTCCGCCCTGCAACCAAAGAACAGGTCGCCTCGCTCGGCGCCAAGTTCATCGCGGTCGAGGACGACGAGTTCAAGCAGGCGCAGACGGCGGCCGGCTACGCGAAGCCGATGTCCGAGGCTTATCAGGCGAAACAGCGTGAGCTGGTCGCGAGCCATATCAAGACCCAGGATATCGTGATCACGACGGCACTCATTCCCGGACGGCCGGCCCCGCGGCTGATCACGGCGGACATGGTGGCCAGCATGAAGCCGGGCGCCGTGATCGCCGATCTCGCGGCGGAGCGTGGCGGCAACTGCGAGCTGACGAAGCCGGGCGAGGTCGTGGAAGCCGGGTACGTCAAGATCTGGGGGCCGCTCAACCTTGCCGGCACCGTGCCGGTCAACGCCTCGTCGCTCTATGCCAAGAACCTGCTGAATTTTCTCGAGACGATGTTCGACAAGAAGACCAAGGCGTTCAGCCTCGACTGGTCGGACGAGATCATTACCGGAACGCTCGTCGCCAAGGACGGGAAAATCGTTCACCCGAACCTCGTCGCGAAGGAGGGCTGAGATGACACGTTCAACCGTTGCCCGCGCAGCCTCGATCATTGCCGCGCTCGCGGTTTCGACGCCGGCGTTCGCGGCGGCCGGCGATGCGGTGAGCCCGTTCGTCTACCAGCTCATGGTGTTCGCGATCGCGATTTTCGTCGGCTATTACGTCGTGTGGTCGGTGACGCCGGCGCTCCACACGCCGCTGATGAGCGTGACAAACGCGATTTCGTCGGTGATCGTCGTCGGCGCGATGCTGGCGACCGGCGTGGCGCTGGTGTCGGGCGGCTCGTGGCTCGCGAAGCTGTTTGGCTTCCTGGCGCTGATCATGGCCTCGATCAACATCTTCGGCGGCTTCCTCGTCACTCAGCGCATGCTGGCGATGTACAAGAAGAAAGAGAAGAAATGAGGGCCGGCCATCGTCTGCCGAGCTGGGTAGGGCCCCATCTCTTCGGGCTGCTGCTGTCGGGATTCATGTCGCTGCTCGTGTCGAGCGTGGCGACGGTGCGGGCTGTCGGCTTCACGGGCGATGTCGTGGCGCTCTGCCTCAAGGCATGGCTCTCGAGCTGGCCGGTGGCGTTCCTGGCGCTGCTCGTCGTGGCGCCGACCGTGCGCAAGATCGTCGCCCTCGTGGTCGAGCCGGCGGCGGCGTCGCACGCCACGACGTCATCGTCCTGAACCCGGCGGGAGATCAACGATGGCCGGTGGACAGACCTACTCGATGACTTGCTGGATCGGCGGATCGACGAGCGCGCCTTCCACGACCGCTTCTTCGAACCTTGGCGCTGGTGTCTCGCGCGCGGGTCGACCGGTCTTCCGCCAGGGGCCATCGGGACCCTTTTCTTCGTGGTCGAAGCCTATTGTCCCGACCCGCTGCTTCGCGATCCAGGCAATGGCTACGAAGCCGACGACGCCGAGCTCAGAACCGCCGCCGGAAACGCATTTCATGCGCTTCAGGACCGCCCACACAGCTAGGATTCCGACATGACCGCCAACGTCGTCGCGCTGCTCTATCTAGCTTCGGGCATCCTGTTCATCCTGGCGCTCAGGGGCCTGTCGAGCCCTGAAACGTCACGGGCCGGCAACATGTACGGCATGGTCGGCATGGCCATCGCCGTCGTGACGACGCTCGGCCAGCTCGGGGCGCCGTACGACTTCCTGACGTGGTTCCTGATCATCGCCGGTATCGGCATCGGCGGCGCCATTGGCGCGATGACGGCAAAGCGTATCCCGATGACGGCGATGCCGGAGCTGGTCGCGGCATTCCATTCGCTCGTCGGTCTGGCGGCCGTGTTCGTCGCGGCAGGTGCGCTCTATGCGCCGGAGGCGTTCGGCATCGGGACGCGTGGCAACATCAACGCGGCGAGCCTGCTCGAGATGTCGCTCGGCGTCGCCATCGGCGCGATCACGTTCACGGGCTCGGTGATCGCGTTCGCGAAGCTGTCCGGCCGGATGAAGGGCACGCCAATCATGTTGCCCGGTCGGCACTTCATCAATCTGGGCCTGGCGCTGCTCATCGTCTGGATGATCTACGAATTCTGCATCTCGGGCGGCAATGCGTGGCTGTTCTGGGCCATCACGCTCGCGTCGCTGCTGTTCGGTGTCCTCATCATCATCCCGATCGGCGGCGCGGACATGCCGGTCGTGGTATCGATGCTCAACTCCTACTCGGGCTGGGCGGCGGCGGGCATCGGCTTCACGCTCGGCAACATCGCGCTCATCATCACCGGCGCGCTGGTCGGCTCGTCGGGCGCGATCCTCTCGTACATCATGTGCAAAGGAATGAACCGGGCGTTCCTCTCCGTCATTGCCGGTGGTTTCGGTGGCGAGACGGCCGGTCCGGCCGCCGGTGGCGGCGAGCAGAAGCCGGTGAAGCTCGGCTCGGCGGAGGACGCGGCGTTCATTCTCAAGAACTCCTCGAAGGTCATCATCGTGCCGGGCTACGGCATGGCCGTGGCGCAGGCCCAGCACGCGCTGCGTGAAATGGCGGACCAGCTCAAGAAGGCGGGCGTCGAGGTGAAGTACGCGATCCACCCGGTCGCGGGCCGCATGCCGGGCCACATGAACGTGCTGCTCGCCGAGGCCAACGTGCCCTACGACGAGGTGTTCGAGCTCGAGGACATCAACAGCGAGTTCAGCCAGGCGGACGCCGTCTACGTCATCGGCGCCAACGACGTCGTCAATCCGGCGGCGGAAGAGGACAAGTCCTCGCCGATCTACGGCATGCCGGTGCTACAGGTGTGGAAGGCCGGCACGGTGCTCTTCAACAAGCGATCGCTCGCCTCGGGTTATGCCGGCATCGACAACTCGGTCTTCTATCGCGACAACACCGTCATGGTGCTGGGCGATGCCAAGAAGATGACCGAGGAAATCGCGAAGAGCGTCGCGCACTGAGAGGCAAGCGCCAGGCGATGACGGCCCGGCGCGGATGGTCACTGCTGCGCCGGTCTGAGGCCGGCGTTGGCGTGGTCGCCATTCAGCATGTGGCCGATGCCGAGCAGGTGCCCGTCGGGATCGCGAACATCGAAATCGCGGAGACCGTAAGGCGCTTCCTCGATTTCGCGGGCAATGTCCACGCCGGCTGCACGGAACTCGCGCAATAGTGCGTCGGCGTCGTCGACGTAGAGATATGCGGCCCAATACTGGTTGAGTGGCACGGGCCGGCCGGCGGCGCGGGTCTTGTCGAGGGCGATGGTGACGAGCCCGCGCTGGACGATCACGAAGGTCGGGGGATCCCCCCAGCGGCCGTGCGAAATGAATCCGAGACGCTCGCAATAGAAGCGCTCACTGGCCAGGACATCAGTGACTTCCAGCACCGGCATGGCGCGTCGCATGGTTGTCGCTCCGATTGGTGACCGCCCTGTCGCCCGGCCCTTGCGTGGCAGCCGAACCGGCCTAAGCTTAATCCGCAGGCAGGGAGGCGCCAAGACAATGGGCACGAGCTTCGTCACGATCACGCGCGGTCTCGGACCGGAGGGCCGGGTGGCTCTCGTGAAGTTCGACCGAGGCACTGCGGTCAATCCGCTATCGCCGGAGGCGATGCGTCAGCTCCGCGATGCCGCGCGAAGCTTCGAGGACGATCTCGAGACGTCCGTCGTGGTGCTGACGGGGAACGCGACGGCATTCTCGGCGGGGTTCGATCTCAAGGATGGCGAGCGCAAGCAGAAGTCGGCGCTCGGGCTCGGCGAACAGCGCAAATCGCAACGTGTCGGGCCGTCCATGTGCAAGGCGTGGGCCGACATGGAGCAGGTGACGATCGCCGCCATCGAGGGGTTCGCCATCGGGGGCGGTGCGGCGCTGGCGGTGTCGCTCGATTTCCGGGTGCTCGCGAAGGGCGCGCATTTCCGCATCCCGGAATTGGCGCTGGGCATGAACATGAGCTGGGGGTCCATTCCGCGGATGTTGCAACTGATGGGGCCGGCGCGGACGAAGCAGGCGGTCATTCTCGCCAATGAGCGCATCGAGGCGGAGCAAGCGCTGGCGTGGGGCCTCGTCGAGCATCTCGCCGACGACGGCAAGGCCCTGGACGTGGCGATGGATCTCGCCAACCGGATCGCGGCCATGCCACCACTGCCGGTGAAAATGACCAAGGTGACCGTCAACCGGCTCGCTGGCGCGCTCGACGATCTGGCGAGCCACATGGACCTCGACCAGTACACGCTGACGACCATGACGGACGACAGCAAGGAAGGTGTCGCCGCGTTCATGGAGAAGCGAACGCCACGGTTCAGGGGGCGGTGAATGCACGGCGGCTCACGGCTCGACGCGCTGGCGCGCAGCTATGCGAACGATGGTGTCGTCATGATCGAGCATCTGATGACGGACGGCGAACTCCGCCGTCTCGATGCCGCCTTCGCGCTGGGGGCCGGACAGCGGCAGGACGCCATTCCGGACACGGTGCGGGCGTTCGTTCGCGAGCACGAGGCGCTTGCTGCCGTCGCATCGGCCATCGGCGGGGGCGCGATGCGGCTCGTCAGGATCGTCGCGTTCGGCAAGACCGCCGAGG
>JBGSJD010000443.1:0-6658 GCA_041742195.1 Hyphomicrobiaceae bacterium | reverse complement strand
CGAAGCGCGCCGTCGCGGCGACGTCGGTCCCGGTGAGCTGCGCCATGATCCGCTCGACGGGGCCGCCGGGCGCGAACTGCGCCAGCAGGAACGTCAAGGTCAGCACGCCGAGCAGCGTCGGAATGATCAGGAGCAATCGCTTGACGAGATAGGCTGCCATCGCGCTCGGGTCTCTATCTGACGGCTGATGCGAGAAGGACCAGCATGGCTCTCATCGCGCTTCGAGGCGGGCGGCCCGTGCCGGATCGTACCACCACGTATCGATGACGCCGCGGGCGTACTTCGGTTTGATCTCGGGCCTGCCGAACTTGTCCCAATGGGCGATGTTGTGCGAGGCCTTGTACCAGTGTGGCACCCAATAGTGGCCGGCACGCAGCACGCGATCCATGACGCGGGTGGCCGTCACGACCTCGTCGCGCGACTTGGCGGCGATCACACGATCCATGAGTTCGTCGAGGACAGGATCGCGGATGCCGGCCAGGTTGGAGCTGCCTTCGCTCGACGCGGTGTCGCTTGCGAAGTAGTTGCGCAACTCGATGCCCGGCGTCAGGCCCATGCTGAAGCGCGACGTGACCACA
The DNA here is from genome assembly GCA_041742195.1 of Hyphomicrobiaceae bacterium. Classification (GTDB taxonomy): domain Bacteria; phylum Pseudomonadota; class Alphaproteobacteria; order Rhizobiales; family Hyphomicrobiaceae. The sequence continues at coordinate 6,080 of JBGSJD010000443.1, read as the reverse complement.
TCGAAATCGAACGACTTGACGCGGCGCTGGTACTGGGCCGGATCGACCGTCCGCAGCGTCGCCTTCACGCCGATGAGATTGAGGTTCTTGATGTAGGGCTGGATGATGCGTTCGAAGGTCGGGCCGGTATTCAGGAACTCAATGTCGAGCGTCTCGCCCTTGGCGTTGCGCACGACCGCCTCACCGCGCTGGCTCGAGTCGAGCTTCCAGCCGGCCGCGTTCAGCAGTCGCTGGGCCTCGCGCAGCAGTTTGCGGTCGGCGCCACTGGCGTCGGATACGGAGGCCTTGACGGGCTCGCCGAACACCTCAGGCGGGAGCTTCGCCCGGAATGGCTCCATCAGAGCCAGCTCGGCTGAGGACGGTTTGCCGACGGCCTTCAGATCGGAGTTCTCGAAGTAGCTCTCGGTACGCGTGTAGAGATCGTAGAAGAAGTTGCGATTGGACCATTCGAAGTCGAAGGCGAGTTCCAGCGCCTTGCGGACGCGGACGTCCTGGAACTTGGGCCGGCGCGTATTCATGAAGAAGCCCTGGGCGCCGGACGGCGTCGCGTCCGGGAGCGTCAGGCGCATGAGACGGCCGTCCTTCACGGCCGGGATGTCGTAGGCGGTGACCCAGTCCTTGGCCGTGAACTCCTCGCGCAGGTCGATCTCGCCCGCCTTGAGACTTTCGAGCTCGGCCGTGCGGTCGCGATAGTACTGGTAGCGGATCTCAGCGAAGTTGTAGCGCCCGCGATTGACGGGCAAGTCCTTCGCCCAGTAGTCGGGCCGCAGCTTGTAGGTGACGTGAGCGTTGTTGCGGTACTCGGAGATCGTGTAGGGGCCGGAGCCGACCGGGATGTTGAATGTCGTCTCCTCGAAGGGCTGGGTGTCGTAGTAGGCGCGCGGCAGAACTGCGAGACCGGCGACGGTCAGCGGCAGGTCGCGCACAAGCTCGCCCTGGAACGTGAAACGGACGGTTCGCGGGTCGAGCGCTTCCGCCTTCACCACATCGCGCAGCATGATGCGATAGGACGGGTGGCCCTTCGATTTCAGGATGTCGAAGGTGAAGACGACGTCGTCGGCCGCGACCGGCGCGCCGTTCGAGAATTTGGCCTCGGCGCGCAGGCGGAAGGTGACGCTCATCTTGTCGGCGGCGACCTCGGCGCTCTCGGCGAGCAAGCCGTAGGCGGAGCCGATCTCGTCACCGGCACCTTCCATCAGCGTGTCGTAGAGGAGGGACAATCCCTGCGCCGCGTCCCCCTTGAGGATGAACGCATTGAAGCTGTCGAAGGTGCGGATCGCCGAGGGGCCGACCATCGAGAGACGCCCGCCCTTGGGTGCGGCCGGGTTCACGTAGTCGAAATGCTTGAAGTCCGGCGCGTACTTGAGATCGCCGAAAATCGAGAGGCCGTGGCGTGGCTCCGCCGCAGCGGGGGCGATCCAGCCCGCCAGGGCAACCGCGGCTGCCATCAGCATCCTTGCAGCGTACATGTGGCGTCCTCGTCCTCGATGGGTCATCGACGGCCCCGCTCAGCCGCGCGCATGCGATCCGCTCGTTCCTTGTCGTACCACCAGACGCGCAGGAAGGCATCCAGAGGTCCGGCAAAGCGCGGGATCTCCGCCGGCCGGCCGAACTTGTCCCAGTAGGCGATGCGGTCGACCGGCGAGTGAAAGTGTGGGACCACGTAATGCCCCCAGAGAAGCACCCGGTCGAGGGCGCGGGTCGCGGCGACGAGATCGGCGCGGTCGCGGGCGAAGATCAACCGCTCGACGAGTTTGTCGATGGCCGGATCGCGAATGCCGAGGACGTTGCGCGAGCCCTCCTGGGCGGCTGCGCCAGAGCCCCAGAACTCGCGCTGCTCGTTGCCCGGCGAGTGAGACTGGGGAAAGCCGGTGACGATCATGTCGAAGTCGAAGGACGAGATTCGGCGGCGGTACTGGGAGCTGTCCACGACACGAACGGTCAACGCGATGCCGAGCTTGGCGAGTTCCGCCTTGTAGGCCAGCACGAGGCGCTCGAAGGCCGGCTGCACGAGCAGCATCTCGGCCTCGAGCCGGACACCTTCTGCGTTGACGCGCACGCCGTCGCGGACGGCGAACCCCGCAGCGGAGAGCAAGCGCGCGGCCTCGCCCATATGGCGCCGGAAGTCGGTCGGGGCCGCATTCACCGGATTGCGGTATTCGGCGGCGAACAGTTCCTTCGGCAGCGCGCTTCTCACCTCGTCGAGAATGGCGAGTTCGACGCCCTCGGGCAGACCGCGACAAGCGAGTTCGGAGTTGCCGAAGTAGCTCGACGAGCGGCGATATTGCTCGAAGAACATGGCCTTGTTGGCCCATTCGAAATCGAACGCCAGGTTGAAGGCCTGACGGACGCGCCGGTCCTGGAACTGGGGGCGGCGCAGATTGAAGGCGAAACCCTGCATCGGCTTGATGTCGCCGTCCGGGATCTCCTCGCGTTTGACGCTGCCGCGCTTCAAGGCGTCGAAATCAAACTCCGTGGCCCAGCCCTTGGCGCTGTTCTCCGGCCAGAAGTCCGTCTCGCCGGCCTTGAAGCCTTCGAAGGCCGGCAGGCGATCCCTGTAATAGACGTGGGCGATGCGGTCGAAGTTCCATTGCCCGCGGGCCACCGGCAAGCCGCTGGCCCACCAGTCCGTGACGCGCTCGTAGACGATCTTGCGACCCGCCTCGAACGAGGCGATCCGATAGGGGCCGGCGCCGATGGGCGGCTCCATCGTTCCGCGCTCGAGGCCACGCGGCTCGCCTTTCTCGTCCCGGCCGGTCCAGAAGTGCTTCGGCAGAACCGGGAGGCCGCCGACGATCTGGGGCAGCTCGCGATTGCCCGGGCCGTCGAACACGAAGCGCACCTCGTTCGGCCCGGTGACCTCGGCGCGTCGCACGTTCTTGTAGTAGATCGCGTAGCGCGGATTGGCCGCCTTCAGCGCGTCGAACGAGAACACGACGTCGTCCGGCGTGACCGGCCGGCCATCGGAGAAACGGGCATCCGGCCGCAGACCGAATGTCGCCGACGAAAAGTCGTCCGGGTGGCTCACCCATGCGGCCACCAAGCCATAATCGGTCGACGGCTCGTCGAGCGACGAAATCATGAGCGTGGCGTTGACGAGCGACAAACCGTCCGCCGGCAATCCTTTGGGCGCGTAGCGGTTGAGCGTGTCGAAGGTGCCGAGCGCCCGCAAATTGGCGGTGCCGCCTTTCGGAGCGTCCGGAGACGCCCAGGCAAAATGCCGGAAGGTCGCGGGGTTGGCCGGCGCGGCGATCAACGACAGGGCATGTCGGCGAGGGGGGGGCTGGTCGCTCGCCTCGGTCCGCTCAGCGGGCGCCGCGAGAAGCGCGAGTAGTCCCAGGGCGCAGCCGACGTGTTGAAGCGACCTCACAAACTTTCGGCTCGCCATAGTCGATGGATGCTCCCCAATCGATGCCGATAACGATCGTGTCCCCCCCAGCGGCGCCGCGGTCGTGGAGCATTCCCCAACAGCGGCCGCAACCACCATGTGAATTCCGAGCCGGCCGCTCAAGTTAATTCTTGGTCAGGCGAGCCGGGCGACACGCCGAGGCGTATTACTTCTTTTGCTCGGCCGGTGCGGCCGCGGGAGGCGCTGCAGCCGGAGCGGCCGGGAGCGCCGCAGGCGAATCCGCAAGTGTCCGCAGGTAGACCAGCAGATCAGCCATCTCGGCCACTTCCTTGACGCCAGCATAGGACATGCGGTTGCCGGGGATCGAGCCCTTCGGGTCGTGGAGATACTCGGTCAGCAACTCCCAGGTCCACTTGCCACCCTTGCCGGAAAGCGCCGGCGAGTAGTTCGTGAAGGAGGCGAGCTTGCCGACTTCGCGTCCGACGATACCGTGGAGATTGGGCCCGAGCTTGTTGGCGCCGCCCTTGTCGGGCGTATGGCACTGGGCGCAGGCCTTGAAGAACTCCTTGCCCGATTCCGCGCTGGCGGCCGGCAGCGCCGCCGCGACCTTGGCGAACGAGAACGCAGCCACGGCAGGCGCGCCGCCGCCGGTCGATGCGGCCGCCTTCGGCTTCGGCAGCTCGTAGCCCATCGAGGCCTTGCCGTGGGCACCGCCATGGCCGCCCAGGATGTGGGCCATCTCGGGAACACCGAACATGAACAGGAGAGCCGTCAGCATGCCGCCGGCGATCTTGTTGAACTCGAAGCTATCCATGTGCGCCCGATCCCGCTTCTTTCGGTTGTATCCGTGCTCAAGCCCAGCCCCTCGATACGGCGTTCGACCGAAACGCCGACTCAAGTCCGCTCGTGGCCTGTCAGCCGCCATGGCGTGGCATGGCGGTGAATTCGGGCGCAAGTTACAGGTATCCCCGCGTCCCTTGCAACCAGCCCTCCGGATGAATTAGGACATGCCACCGAGACCAATTGTCACCGCCGAGCGCCGATAAATGCCAGCCCAGAGCACAATCGTCCTGATCCCGGCGCGCCTGAAGGCGACGCGACTGCCGGACAAGCCGCTCGCCGATATCGGCGGCGAGCCGATGATCGTGCACGTCTGGCGCCGCGCCATGGAGGCGGAAGTCGGACGGGTGGTCGTGGCAACCGACTCCGAGGACGTGCGCGCGGCGATCCGGAAGGCCGGTGGCGAAGCCGTTATGACGCGGGACGATCATGCCTCGGGCTCGGACCGGATCTTCGAGGCGCTGAGCCGGATCGATCCCGAGGCGGATCGGGACGTCGTCGTCAACGTGCAGGGCGACCTGCCGACGCTCGAGCCACGGCTGATCCGCACCTGTCTCGCGGCCCTTTCGAAGCGCGAGGTGCATATCGCGACGCTCGCCGCCGAAATCCGGGACGCAGAGGAGCGGGTCAACCCCAACGTCGTGAAGGTGGTCGGCACCGCTGCGGGGCCCGGCGTGCTACGCGCGCTCTATTTCACACGCGCCACGGCGCCGTGGGGCGATGGGCCGCTCTATCATCACATCGGGCTCTACGCCTACAAGCGGAGTGCGCTCGAACGGTTCGTCGGTCTCAAGCCGTCGCCGCTGGAGCAACGGGAGCGCCTCGAGCAGTTGCGCGCCCTCGAAGACAACATGAGGATCGACGTGGCGATCGTCGACACCGTGCCGCTCGGCGTCGACACCCCCGAAGACCTCGAACGCGCGCGGCGTGCGCTTGCTCGCGCCTGACACCACAGCACCTCCAAGGAAGACGATCGCATGGCAAAGTCGAAGGCGGCCACGAGCTCGCGGGCGAAAATCTCGTATCAGGGCGAGCCCGGCGCGAATTCGCACACCGCGTGCACGCAGGTGAACACCGAGCTCGAGCCGATGCCGTGCCCGACGTTCGAGGACGCCATCGGCGCCGTCCAGTCGGGCGAGGCCCAGTATGCCATGATCCCGATCGAGAACTCGCTCGCCGGCCGGGTCGCCGACATCCACCATCTGCTGCCGAACTCGGGGCTCTATATCGTCGGCGAGCACTTCCTGCCGATCCGCCATCAGCTGATGGCGGTCCGGGGCGCCAGGCTCGAGCAGATCACCGACCTCTACAGCCACGTGCACGCGCTCGGGCAATCGCGAAAGCTCATCCGCAAGCACAATCTGAAGCCGCATGTCGCGGGCGACACGGCCGGGGCTGCACGGCAGGTCGCCGAGTGGGGCGATCCGACCCGGGCGGCGCTGGCGCCGAAGCTCGCGGCCGAGATCTACGGGCTCGACATTCTCGCCAGCGACGTCGACGACGAGGCGCACAACACGACGCGGTTCGTGATCCTCTCGAAGGAGCCCGACGACGCGGAGCCCGACAACGGCCCCGTCATCACCACGTTCATCTTCAATGTCCGGAACGTGCCGGCGGCCCTCTACAAGGCCATGGGCGGCTTTGCCACCAACGGCATCAACATGACCAAGCTCGAGAGCTATCAGGTCAACGGCGAATTCACGGCCACGATGTTCTACGCCGACATCGAGGGGCATCCGGCGGATCGTGGCGTCAGGCTGGCGCTGGAAGAGCTCTCGTTCTTCTCGACGGAGTTGCGTATCCTCGGGACCTATCCGGCGAGCCCCTACCGCGCCGAGATCCGGCGCCGGGCCGAGGACGCGCAGGTCGCTGCAGGCGCGGCGGCCGGACG
>JBGSJD010000442.1:0-1985 GCA_041742195.1 Hyphomicrobiaceae bacterium | reverse complement strand
GGCGATCAGGCGTTTGCGAAGGTCTTCCGAGAGCGGCTCTGCCATGGCGGCTGGCCTCCCTCGCCAGCCCACAGCATGAATCACTGTTCGCCCGGTTTGGGAATCCCCCAAGATTCCGCAAGATCGGAAAATGCTCTAGCTAGCGTCGCACTCGTGCGGCCGATTTCGCCGGTATGGCAGGCCGGCGCTGGCTTCTGCGTTCGAAGACGCCGGCTGTCCGCATCCGGAGGAGGAACAACTCGCGGTCGGCGGGGTCCGCGAAGGGGACCGTGGCGGCGGCCACCTCCGGATAAGTCGGTTCGAGCTGCAGCAGGTCCGCCGCGACCGCGCGCGCTTCCTTCACCTCGCCGAGCCCGACGAGGCTGACGATTTGGGCTTTGAGCGCTGTCGAGTAGCGCGGATTGGCCTCCCGCGCGGCCCCGGCGAAATGCCGTGCTCTCTCGAGGTCGCCCGCCGCGTAGCAGCAGATCGATGCAAAGCAGAGGAAGTTGAACATGAAGCGGTCGGCCGGCGACAGCGCCATCGCATAGCGAACGAGCCGCAATCCCTCTTCGCCGCGACCTGTATAGCCGAGCGTCGCACCGAGCATCAGCCACCCTAGAGGCTCGTTCGGGCACGCGGCGATGGCGCGCGTGAGGAGATCCTCGGCTCCTTCGTAGTCGCGGTGCAGATAGGAGCGAAGGTGTCCGGCCGTTGCCAAGGCAATGGCGCTCTCGCCATCGAGGCGCACCGCCTGTTCGGCCAGATCGCTCGCGATCCGTCGCTCTTCAGCGCGGTTCTGCGTCCAGCCCTGACCGACGCGGATCGAGTGATTGCGCGCCAGCCAGGCGAAAGCGGCCGCGTGCGTCGGCTCGATTTCGCCGGCCCGAACGAGATACCCGCGCGCCCTGTCGAGGCTCCGCTTGTCCATCCGATGCATGGCGAGCTGCGCCTTGATGCCGAGTTCGTAGGCGGTCGCGTCTCGCGGTCGCCGGCGCAGGATGCGCGTGATCGTCGCCTCACGCATCGGCCACCGGACCGTCGCCACGACGCGCGACAGCACGTCTCTCTCGAAATCCTCGAGGTGCCCGATCGAGCACGTGACCGTGCGCGTCAGCGCCACCTCGCCGGTACGGACGTCGTGCAGCGACTGACTGAAATACAACTCCTGATCCGCGCGGCAGATCTGACCCTTGAGTACGAAATCGGCACCGAGCGAGCGACCGAGGGCGCGGGCCTCCATGCGAGGACTCGTGTCGAGCAGGCTTGCGGCATTGATGACGAGGAGGTCGTCGACGCTCGCCAGCAATTCGATCAACCGGACGCTCACCTTGCGGCCGAACAGCGGCTTCAGCACGCCGTCACTGACGACGAAATAGGGCATCACGGCGAGACGAGGAACGCGCCCTTCGAGACGTTCGCGACGCCGGCTCGCCAACTCTTGCGGTGAAGCGATAATGCGATGCATGCCCCGCCTTGCCCGTTTCGTCTCGGTCCTTGGGATGACCGCACGACCGACGTCGAGCGCGTGACGCCGCGCTTGCCTTCGGTCGGTGCAGGATCGACCCCGGTCACACCTCTCACGTCACCCGGCAAGTCATGAGCGGGCGGCGCTCGCGAGCTGTGTGACCCCAGGACTTCTCCCCGACGGGAGTACTATGGTAGCTGCAATGCTGCGACGCAAGAACGCAATTTTCGCAGATTATTCCGTGCCCGGCGCATCAGGCGGACCGTCTTTGTGCTGCGATGCGACAGCCCGCCACGCGAAAAGGGACCATCCCTTTCGGAATGGCCCCTTCGCCGGGCACGACACACCTCCCTGGCCGCACCCGGCTCGCCGGCGTCTGCGGACGCCGTCGAGCTGGTCGTGATCGCCTAGTGACGCGCTTTCCAGCGGCGCCAGATGTTCACCTGCCGATCGTGGCGCTCGGCCTCGATGCGATGCGCGGCGTCGTGCTGCGCCTGTCGGATCGACCGCACCTCGCGTCCCGTCACGCGGCCGTCGC
>JBGSJD010000441.1:0-3688 GCA_041742195.1 Hyphomicrobiaceae bacterium | reverse complement strand
GTCGCTGGCGGCGAAGGCCGCGGCGCACGCCGCGTTGCCGGCCCCGACGACGACCACATCGCAGGCGTTGGTATCGGCCATAGAACGTCTCTCCTCAAAGGGTTGTCTCGCGCTCGGCGCGGGAAAAAGGCGGGATGGCGACCACTGTGCCGCGTCCCGCCTCCGCTGCCAACCGGTCGTTACATCGCAACCGGGGGCGGCCATACCGCCGGCCCCGTCACTGTCCTGCGACCTGGGCTTCAGCCGCCGAGCTTGTCCTGCGTCTTCGTCTCGAAATCGCTGGCCTCGTGCCGCTCGTGGAGCTGGCTCGACGGCTCGCCCTGGATACGGTTCACCATGCGCCCGCGCTTGACGGCGGGCCGTGCCGCGATCTCGTCGGTCCAGCGTTGCACGTGCTTGTAGTCCTGCACGGAGAGGAACTCGCCGCCGCCGTAGAGCAGCCCCTTCGCGAGCGCCCCGTACCACGGCCAGATCGCCATGTCGGCGATGGAGTAGTCCTTGCCGGCCATGAAGGCATGGTCCGCGAGATGCCGGTCGAGCACGTCGAGCTGCCGCTTGGTCTCCATCGCGAAGCGGTTGATCGGGTACTCCCACTTCTCCGGCGCGTAGGCATAGAAGTGCCCGAACCCGCCGCCGAGATAGGGCGCGCTGCCCATCTGCCAGAACAGCCAGTTGAGCGCCTCTGTCCGGGCATCCGCATCCTTGGGCAGGAAGGCCCCGAATGTCTCGGCAAGATGCAACAGGATCGCGCCCGATTCGAACACGCGCTTCGGCTTAGCCGGATCGGTGCGGTCGAGCAGCGCCGGAATCTTCGAGTTCGGATTGACCGCGACGAAACCGGACGAGAACTGGTCGCCGTTGCCGATGCGAATGAGCCAGGCGTCGTACTCGGCGCCCGTGTGCCCGGCCGCCAGCAGCTCCTCGAGCATGACGGTCACTTTGACGCCGTTCGGCGTGCCCTGCGAGTAGAGTTGCATCGGATGCTTTCCGACCGGCAGCTCCTTCTCGTGCGTCGCCCCGGCAATCGGCCGGTTGATGTTGGCAAAGCGTCCGCCGCTCGCCTTGTCCCAGACCCAGACCTTCGGGGGCGTATAGGGCTCGCTGCCACTCATAGGTGTCCTCCTGTTGCGCCGGCGCGCGGGCGGATCGGTCCCGCGTCGACATCCGGTTTCGGTCCCGACCTTAGCACCGCTCGGCGGCGGATGCGCGAGCCGCATCTGTTGACCTTGGCGTCCCAGCCATCGATCCTGGCTTCGGCTGGTCTCGGCATGGCGCTGCTGCTATGCCCTGCCCAGCCAGTCCTGAACCCATCGAGACCTCCATGCCGCAACAGCCGCTTTCGGGCATCCGTGTCGTCGACCTGACGCGCGTCCTCTCCGGACCCTTCGCCACCATGATGCTGGCCGACATGGGCGCCGACGTCGTCAAGGTGGAAACGCCGCAGGGCGACCCAGTCCGGACCCAGGGTGATCTCTCGCACGGCTTCAGCTGGTATTTCGCGGCCTTCAACCGCAACAAGCGCTCGGTCGTCCTCGACCTCCGAAAGCCCGACGGCCGCGAGATCCTCGCCAAGCTCATCGCCGGCGCCGACGTGCTGGTCGAGAACTTTCGCCCCGGCGTGCTGGCGGAGATGGGCTTCGATCAGGCCCGCCTCGACGCCTTGAATCCGCGCCTCGTCGTCGCTTCGATCAACGGCTACGGCTCGACCGGCCCCTACGTCGACCGGCCGGCCTTCGATTTCATCGCCCAGGCCATGTCGGGGTTCATGGCAACGACGGGCGTTCCCGGCGGCGATCCGATGCGTGCAGCCCCCCCGATCACCGACCTCATCGCCGGTCTCTTCTGTGCCTTCGGCGTCGTCAGCGCCATTCGCGCCCGCGACCTGAACGGCCGCGGCCAGCGCGTCGAGGCGGCCATGGTCAACGGCATGGTGAGCATGCTGGCCTATCTCTCGTCCGAGTACTTCGCGACCGGCCGCGAACCCGAGCGCACCGGCAACGACCACCCGATCGCCGCACCCTACGGCCTTTTCCACACGGCCAACGGCGCCATCGCCGTGGCCCCTGCGACGGTCGAGATCCTGGCCAAGTTCATGCGCGAACTGGGCCTCTCTGACGTGCTCGAACGCGATCACCTCAAGACGACCGAGCAGCGCCGCGCCGCCCGCGTCGAACTCAACGCGCTCGTCGACGCCAGGATGAAGCTGGAGACCCAGGACTACTGGATCGATCGCCTGAACAAGGCCGGCGTGCCGACGGGGAAGGTCCTGACCATCTCCGAGGTGTTCTCCGATCCCCAGATCGCGGCCCAGGAGATGGTCCTCGACGTGGCGCATCCGGGCCACGGCGTGATCCGCATGACGGGCTTCCCCGTGAAGCTCTCGGAAACGCCCTGCGTCATTCGCCGGCCGGCCCCGGATCTCGGCGCCGATACGGCGGCCGTTCTGGCCGAGATCGGTTGCGACGCCGCTGAGGTGGACCGCCTCCGGGCGTCGAAGGTGGTGGGCTGAGGCGAGACACGGACCGGCCTCGCCTCGCCCTGTGTCTCAGTAGAGGCCAATCCGATGCGGCGGCACATCGAGGAGATCGCGCGCCGATTCGCGCTCGGCCATGCGCCGTGTGATGCCGATGTCTTTCAGCATGCGGTCGTCGAGGTCTCCCAGCTGGTGGCGCTCGCGTGCGACGGCAAAGGCTGCGACGGCCCATCGCGTGGCGCGCGTGACGAGCGACGCTGCGACATCTTCGAGAGCGGGCCGACCAGCCGAAACCGACCCGCGCGAATAACCGGGTGCCATGGGAGTTTACCTTGTTCTGAAACAGGCGATGTGTGCCTGCCGAAACCGTGTATCGCGACTCGTTGCATAATGAAAACGAATGCTGTTAATTGAATGCATAACGATAATTGATGGGTGAAGCCATGCGCCGCGATCTCGACCTCGCTCTTCTCCGAGCCTTTCTCGCCGTCGTCCAGACCGGCAGCGTCACCGCTGCCGCCCACATCCTGAACCGCACTCAGGCCGCCGTCAGCCTCCAGATCAAGCGCCTCGAGGAGAGCCTCGACCAGCCCCTGTTCGAGCGTGGCCACAAGCGGTTGACGCTGGCGCCTGCAGGCGAGCAGCTCGTCGGCCTCGCCCAGCGCCTCGTCGCCATGAACGACGAGGTGTTCGAGAGCATGACGACGCCGAGCTTCGAGGGCGAGGTCCGGCTCGGCATCCCGGTCGACCTCATCGTGACCTACGCAGCTCCCATCCTGCGCCGCTTCAACGAGCGGTGGCCGTCCGTTCGCGTCAGCCTCAACGCGTTGAATTCCCACGACCTCGTCGAAGCGCTCGGCCAGGGCAAGATCGACCTCGCCATGACCACCGATCTCGATACCGGCGGTCGTGGCGTCGAGCTGCTGGCCCGCGACGACCTCGTCTGGGTGAGTTCGCCCGGTGGCAAGGCCCATCGCCGGACACCGCTTCCCATAGCCGTAGGGGGGCGGAGCTGCCGTTTCCGGCCGGTGTTGATCGACGCCCTCCGAGTGCGCGGCATCGAATGGCGCGTCGTCGTCGAGGTGGCCAACCAGGATGCCGTCAACGCCACGGTGGCGGCCGGCATCTCGGTGTCGGCAATGCTCCGTGAGACGGTCCAGGCCGCGTTCGAGGTCGTGCCGCGCGGCAGCGGCCTCCCCGACCTGCCGGCCTTCG
>JBGSJD010000440.1:0-1984 GCA_041742195.1 Hyphomicrobiaceae bacterium | reverse complement strand
GAGCGCATCCGCGACGGCGGCAGCTTCACGACCCGCCGCGTGAAGGCCATCCAGCACGGCCGAGCGATCTTCGCCATGAGCGTGTCGTTCCACAAGCCCGAGGCGAGCCTCGATCACGGCACCCCCATGCCTGACGTCCCCGCCCCCGAGGACTTGCCGACCGAGCGCGAGCTGCTGACCCGCCTGATGCCGCACTTGCCCGAGAACATGCGCGCCTACTGGGAGCGCGAACGCCCGATCGAGGTCCGCTTCGTCGACCCCTCCCGCTATTTCGAGAGGAAGCCCCGCGAGCCCGTCCAGAGCGTCTGGATGCGCGCCAACGGCCGCCTGCCGGACAGCCCGGCCCTGCACCAGTGCGCGCTCGCCTACGCCTCCGACTTCACGCTTCTCGATACCGCCCTGATCGCCCACGGCCGGATGGCCTTCGACACCGACATGCAGCTGGCGAGCCTCGACCACGCCATGTGGTTCCACCGGCCGTTCCGCGCCGACGAGTGGCTGCTCTATGTGCAGGACAGCCCAAGCGCTCACGGCGCGCGCGGGTTGTGCCGCGGCAGCGTCTACACGCGAACGGGCGTGCTCGTGGCCTCCGTCGCGCAGGAAGGGCTCACGCGCCAACGGGCGACGTCGTTCAGCGTGAGTTGAGCGAGCGAACGGCTGAACGGCGCATTCGAACTGCGCTCTCGCGGCCCTGATGCATGGCCACTCGGTCCGGCCTCGCGACCGCGAGAGCGGTGCACGATTTTCCGGCAGTAATTGTGGCAACTTCAAGTTGGAAGCATGAAAAATAGGCGGACTGCTAGGTTGCTTTGCAGGGGTGTGTGAAAAAATCGTTCTGAGACAACAGATTAACGTCTCCTTTCCAGTTGGCACAGGTTTTGACTCTATGACCTCGCTCGCCATGCGGCGGGCAGGAGGCGCAGTTGCGTCTTCGAGGGGGTTATTTGCGGCGAATGAGGTCAAGCCATGAAACTGATCACGGCGATCATAAAGCCCTTCAAGCTCGAGGAGGTCCGCGCGGCGCTCACGGACCTTGGCCTCCAGGGCATGACGGTCACCGAGGTGAAGGGATACGGGCGCCAGAAGGGACACACCGAGATTTACCGCGGCGCTGAGTACGCGGTGAACTTCCTGCCCAAGATCAAGATCGAGGTGGTCGTCGCGGACACGGAGGCCGACAAGGCCGCCGACGCCATCGCTTCGGCCGCGAAGACGGGCCAGATCGGCGACGGCAAGATCTTCGTCTCGTCGATCGAGCACAGCGTCCGCATCCGCACGGGCGAGACCGACGACAACGCGCTCTGAGGGAGCGCGTTCCTGACTTCGTAAATCCGCACAACACGGGGAAGATCGAAAGATGAAGAGAGTTCTCACGCGCCTCGGCATGCCATTTGCGGCGGCAGCGATCGCGATTGCGGCGACGGCGCTGCCGGCACTCGCCGCCGGACCGGTCCCCAACAAGGGCGACACAACGTTCGTGATGATGGCCACGATCCTGGTCGTCCTGATGACGCTGCCGGGCCTCGCCCTGTTCTACGGCGGCCTCGTCCGCTCGAAGAACATGCTGTCCGTTCTCATGCAGGTCTTCGCGATCTCGTGCATGGTGATGATCGTCTGGTGCGTCTACGGCTACAGCCTGGCGTTCACCAACGGCGGCGCGCTCAACGCCTGGGTCGGCGGCCTCGACAAGATGTTCCTCAAGGGCGTCACGGCCGAGACCACGGCGGCGACCTTCTCGAACGGCGTCGTCGTTCCCGAATACGCCTACATCTGCTTCCAGATGACGTTCGCGGCCATCACCCCGGCCCTCATCGTCGGCGCCTTTGCCGAACGCGTGAAGTTCGGTGCCCTGATGCTGTTCAGCCTGCTGTGGGTGACGTTCATCTACTTCCCGATGGCTCACATGGTCTGGTATTGGGCAGGTCCCGACGCCATCGGCGATGCGGCCAAGGCGGCGGCAGCGGCAGCCGGTCCGGCCAAGGCT
>JBGSJD010000439.1:0-2385 GCA_041742195.1 Hyphomicrobiaceae bacterium | reverse complement strand
CCGACACCGGCCAGGACGGCGCGCAATGCCTCGGCGGGCGGAAGGCGCATGCCGTGCTGGCAAAGGGCGTAGGCCGCAAGGGGGATCAGGCCCACGCCGAGCAGGCTTTGCAGCGCCAGAGCCATGGTCGATCGTCCCCGTTCCCCGATTCACGTCGCCGCCGATAGTAGGCCGCGGCGCGGGCCGCCGCCAGCCATTCGCCTGCCCGGATTCATGCGGCGCTTGCCCGGCAACGTGGCATCGCTCCAGACTGCGTGCTAAGCGCAGACCTGACCCATCAGACCGCAGGACCCGGAGGATACGACGCCATGGAGCGGCCCGAACTCGCCAAGACCGCTGCCAATTTCGTACCGCTGACGCCGGTGAGCTTTCTGGTGCGCGCGGCCAAGTTCTTCGGCAACCGGACGGCCATCGTGCACGGCAAGCGTCGGATCAGCTACGCGGAGTTCCTTGCGCGCGCCCGACGCCTCGCGCACGCCCTGGTCAAGGCGGGCATCCGGCGCGGCGACACGGTCGCGATCATGGCGCCCAATGTTCCGGCGATGCTCGAGGCGCACTACGCCGCGCCGATGATCGGCGCGATCCTCAACCCGATCAACACGCGGCTCGATGCCGGTGCCATCGCGTTCTGTCTCGAGCATGGCGAGGCGAAGGTGCTGATCGCCGACCGGGAGTTTCACGCCAGTGTGATGCCGGCGCTCGAACGGCTCGGCGCGCGGATGCCGATCGTGGTCGACATCGCCGACGAGGAGACGGCCGGCGCGGCGCGGCTCGGCAACGTGGAATACGAAAGCTTCATCGCGGCGGGCTCGCCGGACTACGCCTATCCGGGACCGGCCGACGAATGGGAGTCGATCTGCCTCCTCTACACGTCGGGCACGACCGGCAATCCCAAGGGCGCGGTCTACAGCCATCGCGGCGCCTATCTCGGTGCGCTTGCCAACGCCATGACGTTCAAACTCGACCACGAGAGCCGTTATCTGTGGACGCTGCCGATGTTCCACTGCTCGGGCTGGACCTACACGTGGGCCGTGACCGCGGCGGGGGGGACGCACGTCTGTCTTCGGAAAGTGGAGCCGAAGCGGATCTTCGATCTCTGCGCGGAGGAGCGGGTGACGCACATGTGCGGTGCGCCGATCGTGCTCAACATGCTGGTCCATGCGCCCGCCGAGACGAAACGGGCGCTGGCGACGCGGCCGAAGGTGGCCACAGGGGGAGCCGCGCCGCCGGCCATCGTGATCGAGCGCATGGAGGCGATGGGGTTCGAGGTGCTGCATCTCTACGGGACGACGGAGAGCTACGGGCCGTCGACCTACTGTGCGCATCAGTCCGAATGGGACAGCAACGGCGCGACCGAAGAGCGGTACGCGCTGATGGCGCGGCAGGGCATCCCGGTGGTGCTGATCGAGGACATGATGGTCGCCTCTCCGGGCAGCATGGCCCCCGTCGAGCGCGACGGCGCGGAGATGGGCGAGATCATGCTTCGCGGCAACACGATCATGAAGGGGTATCTGAAAAACGAGGCGGCGACCGACGAGGCGTTCGCCGGCGGGTTCTATCACTCGGGCGATCTCGCGGTCTGGCATGCCGACGGCTACATCGAGGTCAAGGACCGTTCGAAGGACATCATCATCTCGGGTGGCGAGAACATCTCGTCGCTGGAGGTCGAGGAGGTGCTCTACAAGCATCCGGAGGTGATGGAAGCCGCCGTCGTGGCGCGTCCGGATGCGAAGTGGGGCGAAAGCCCGTGCGCGTTCGTCACGCTGAAGCCCGACGCCAGGCCGACGACCGCCGAGGATGTCATCGCGTGGTGCAGGGCCAACATGGCGCACTTCAAGGTGCCGCGAACCGTGGTGTTCGGCCCGCTCCCGAAGACGTCGACGGGCAAGATCCAGAAATTCGTGCTCAGGGACCAGGCGAAGTCGCTGTGAGCGGAGGCTGCCGCGCGCGCGTCAACGGTCCGTCCGGCAGCCGACATCGAACTCGACGCCCGTGTAGCGGCGCGAATGCACGAATACGCCCTCGACAAGGCGGCAGTAGGCCGACGACGTCTCGACGGGCGCAGGTGACGGAACCGCGGGCCGCGTGGGCAGGCCGCCATTGTCAATCAGCCGGTTGTCATAGCCGGTCATCACCCAGTGCGTGCCGCCGCCGTGTCCGCTGTTGGTATGCGCGAATGAGCGAACGAACGCCATATGATCGGCCTCGGCCGCCATCTTGGGGAACAGCGAGCCGAGCGTAACGCCGGGCAACGTGGTGGCCACCTCGCCGTTGATGCTGCGATATTCCGAAGGGGCCGTCATTTTCGGGTCGAACGTTTCCACGTGCGTTGGTCCACCGCCCAGCCAGAGCCAGACGACCGAAGTATCCTTCACCGACAACCCG
>JBGSJD010000438.1:0-2359 GCA_041742195.1 Hyphomicrobiaceae bacterium | reverse complement strand
CGTGGGAACGGTGGGGCATATCGCGCGCCAAGCGACCCCGGCTCTCGGCTTCGCCTCGGCCGGGGACGCAAGAGGTGGGGCTCGCGACATGCCCGCCGTCCGGGCGACATGTGCGTGCGCGCGGAGCTATGGGTCCCGGGGACAAGCCCCGGGATGACACCGGTGGGTGCCGTACTCGTCGTCCCCCACTGCATCTCGAGGCGCAGCGATTGTTGAGCGAGGCTTAGTCGGCCCGTAGGGGGCTACTTGTTCGCCTTGCCCTTGCCGCCGCCCGTCGTATCGAGCGCTGTCTTGCAGGCCGCAGAGACCTTGGCCTTGTTGGCCTCGAGGCACGTGCGCGCCTCACGGTTGCCGTGGCTCTTGCCCGCGCAATACTTCGCTAGATCATCCGCGCACGCAGTGGCAACGGGCCCGCTGCCCTGCTGAGCGAACGCCGATCCACCAAGCAGCGCGACCATTGCAGCGGCGCCGAGGGTCATCTTCCACATTTTCACTCTCCTTGCGGATATGCCGGCCGACAGCACGCTGGCTTCGGCCAACCGCAACATATGCAAATATGCGAATGTAATGATTTGATCGGAATCAACGTTGGGGATCACAATCTTCCGGGCGGATTTTCATCCTACGACGGAGGTTCGTCGCATCCCGCATGTGCATGATCGCTACGTTGCAAGGGCGCTCGGGTGTCGGGCGGTGGCGCGGTCGAGTAGGATCGGCGCGCGTCCACGAATCGCCCGAGGAGAAGTCCGCGCCCGTGCCCGTCCGTCAATATTCATGCGAGGTCGATCAAGATGTCCCTACGATCAACTTGAATCCAGACCATAGACAGATACTACCGAACATCAACGAAAGTCCGAGGGCTACCATCATTGAACCGAACTCGTTGGACTTCATGAGTTCGACGTCGCACCGAATTGCGCTCGCGGAACCACCGCTCGCGCTCATCGCGAACGGGACGACCTGTCCAACTTCAAGCCCCACACTGTCGGGACAGATGAAATCAACTGTTCGCTGACCGATCCGAGCAGTGTTCCAGGATATTCCCCTTACGACTCGCGACTGCTTAACCTCAGTCACGACGGCGTCACCGACCGGGCTACGGTGGATCAGCCCATGCAGCGCAATTGTCGGGTTCACGCGGAGCAGAGGAGCAAGGCAGCCCAAAAGACTTATTAGCGCGATCAAATTGAACATTGCGCGCTTTCTTTCCAGCTGGGGACTCGCTGGAAGATCGATTCGCCTTCGTCTTCCGAATTCCCTGTCCATCTCAGGCCCTACCTTAGCGCTGTTCGCAACTTTCGAACTCGTTTCCATTTCTCTCACGAAGCGCGCAAGCGCAAATTCCGCCGTCCTCTCGCGAACATAGTGCTCTACTGTTTCAGACTAACGCGCCATTACTATCTACTTCTTCTTAAAGCCATCCTCTTGAATGCTCTCAGATTGCGCCACAATCGGCGCATCATTGTCCACGCGACGATGCTCCGAAGAGACGACGCTTGATAAGCTCGACTGGTGCGGCCCATGCGAAATTCATCGGTATCGTCGCCAACAGTAAAACCAAACCTACTCTCAGCCCGGACTTTGAGATGGTCGACACATCAAACCATCTCGCGGCGGCGACAACGAACATGACCAGGACGACCCAAAGGCCTATGACCCACCAAAGCCATCTTGCTTCGTCGGTGGACAGCACACAGTCGAAGTTCCGCAGCCACACTAAAGAAACGATCAATGCGTAAGCAATATAGATCATCAGCCAATACGACAGCGACGACGACAGCGATCCATCGAGCATCGATCCCAGTCGCACTCCTGCCAACCAGGTGACGGCCGATCCGATCAAGAGGCTCAGGATAAAGTAAGGGTGCCTTATCATCAGCTTCGGCATCGCCGTCATTTCATGACCTTTCGTCGAAACTGCCGCATCCTGGCACTGCGTCCGAAAGTAGCCTCGTCGGTCATGGGCGGCGGCGCGATGGGCATGGGACCATCTCCTGATCGGCCATTAGACGTGCACGGCTTATCGCGAGTCGCCCGCGTTGTGGCCACGAAACGCGGCGTCGCCGGCCGCCGCGCCATCTTGCATGTGCATGACCGCTACGTTGCAAGGGCGCGCGGGTGTCGGGCGGTGGCACGGTCGGGTAGGATCGGCGCGCGTCCACGAATCGCCCGAGGAGAAGTCCGCGCCCGTGCCCGTCCGTCAACTCAGCCCAGAGACCGTCAATCGCATCGCGGCCGGTGAGGTCATCGAGCGGCCGGCCAGCGTCGTGAAGGAACTCGTCGAGAACGCCATCGACGCCGGCGCGCGCGCCATCGAGGTGGTGACGGCGCTCGGCGGGCTCGGCCTTGTGCGCGTCAC
>JBGSJD010000437.1:0-1614 GCA_041742195.1 Hyphomicrobiaceae bacterium | reverse complement strand
GCTGCCGAGCCCGGCGACCCGGAACCCGCGCAATCCCGAGCCTCGAATCCGGCGCCTCGCGGATATCGTCGCTGCCCGCGCGCGTGGCCCGATCGAGATGCGCTGCCTTGCCGGCAAGGCAGGGCCGATATGAACGAGGCGCATTGGCGGCGTCACGGTTCCGGCCTAGCATGGTGCGCACAATCCGAGGGCAGAGCCATGCACAAGCCGTTCCTTTCGTTCGTTCTTGCAACGCTGCTCGCCGTGCTGGCCGGCATTTCCGCCGGTCAGGCGACATCGCCGCTTCCGCTGCCGCCGATCGACGGCGTCGTGGAGCCGCGCGTGGCGCCCGTGAAGGGCGAGGACGGCCTCTTTCACCAGACCTGGTTCGTGCAGTCGTTCCTCGATCTCAAGGACGATCACGCGGATGCCAAGGCCGCCGGCAAGCGCTTTGCCGTGATCTTCGAGCAGCGGGGCTGCATCTACTGCACCAAGATGCACACGGACGTGCTGTCGCAGCGCTACATCAACGACTATGTCCGGGAGCACTTCGCAATCGTGCAGCTCGATCTGTGGGGCTCGCGTGACGTGACGGACTTCGACGGCACGCGCATGCCCGAAAAGAAGCTCGCCGAGCGGTGGGGCGTGTTGTTCACGCCGACGGTGGTGTTCTTCAAGGAAGATGTCACGGGGCAGTCGGCGCCGTGGGGGGCGCCGCTGGAGGTGGCGCGGCTGCCGCTCGGGTTCGGGCCGGCGACGTTCGTCGACCTTTTCGCGTGGATCCGGATCAAGGCCTACGAGCAGGACAAGAACTTCCAGCGGTTCCACATCTCTCGCATGGCCGAGCGGGATGCGCTGCGCGCCAAGGCGGCGCCGAAGTAATCGGCTCACGCCGCACCAACCAGATGCCGGGGAACGAGACAATCATGCAGATTCGCAAGCTCGGCCGTACGGGCCTCGACGTGTCGTTGCTCACCTTCGGGTGCGGCGCCGTCGGCGGGCTGATGACCAAGGGCGATCCGGCCGACCAGAGGAAAGCCGTCGAACGGGCGCTGGCGCTCGGCGTGAATTTCTTCGATACGGCGCCGCTCTACGGCGATGGCGCATCGGAGCGGAACATCGGCCGCATTCTCCGCGAGATCGGGGCCGAGGTCGTGCTCGGGACCAAGGTCAACGTCGGCCCGGACGAGAAGGGGGATATCGCTGCCGCCATCGAGCGGTCGCTGGAGGCGAGCCTCAAGCGGCTCGGACGGGAGCGGGTCGACCTCCTGCAACTCCACAATTCGATCTCGACGGCCGGAAAGCCGCGCGATCTTCACCCCGACGTCGTGCTCGGCGAGGTTGCGCCGGCGTTCGAGCGGCTCAAGGCGGCCGGCAAGATCGGTCACGGGGGCATCACGGCCATCGGCGATACCGACGCGCTGCACCGGGTGGTGACGTCCGGGCGCTTCGCCACGGCGCAGATCGTCTACAATCTATTGAACCCCAGTGCAGGGCGTTCGTTACCCGTGGGCTATCCCGGTCAGGACTACGGCAAGCTCCTCGAGGCGGCCGCAGCGGCCGGCATGGGGACGATCGTCATCCGCGTGATCGCGGGAGGGGCGCTGTCCGGTGAGGTGGCGCGCCACCCGCGCG
>JBGSJD010000436.1:0-1658 GCA_041742195.1 Hyphomicrobiaceae bacterium | reverse complement strand
CTGGGCGACGCGCTCGCGCCCTGGCGTCTCGGCGCGGGACGCGTTGCGATCCGCCGACACCGCCGCGCCGGTCGGGATGGCGAGTACCGCCAGCATGAGGGCAACCGTACTGGTACCTGGCTTGATCCGCGCCACGAGCGTGCTCATCATGTTCATCTCTCCCCGATCGCCCCACTGACGGGGAGACAGGTATCATACAACGTCTCGGCATCTCCATCTCCGCGCCGTATCACGCAGGCGCGACGCGCTTGCAGCCAACCGCCGCGACCATCATGATGCAGCGCAGCGAACGCCGCTCAGCGAGGCGCGTCATGACCACGACCCCGACCATCACCGCGCTCTACCGCTATCCCGTGAAGGGCTTGTCGCCCGAGCCCCTGCCGAGGGTCACGCTCGAGCCGGGCGGCGTCTTCCCGTTCGATCGCGCCTACGCCATCGAGAACGGCCCGGGCCGCTTCGATCCGGCAGCCCCGCGCCATCTCCCGAAGATCCATTTCCTGATGCTGATGCGCGACGAGCGCCTGGCGACGCTCACCACCGCCTTCGACGATGCGACGACGACCTTGACCGTCAATCGCGACGGTCGGCAAGTCGCACGGGGCAACCTCGAGACTCCGATCGGCCGCCAACTCGTCGAGCAGTTCTTCGCCGCCTACATGAAGGGCTCGTTACGTGGCGCGCCGAAGGTCGTCCATGCCGAGGGCCACACCTTCTCGGACATGCCGGCCCGCTGCGTCCATATCGTCAACTTGGCCTCCGTCCGCGACCTCGAGCGCATCGCCGGCCGCCGCATCGATCCGCTCCGTTTCCGCCCGAACATCATCTTGGATGGCCTCCCCGCCTGGGAGGAGTTCCGTTGGCTCGACAAGACGCTCGCCGTTGGCGACATGCGCCTGTCGGTCTTCCACCGCACGCAACGCTGCGACGCGACCAACGTCGACCCGGCGAACGGCGCGCGCGACATGGCAATCCCCGCCATCCTGCAGCGCGCCTTTGGCCACAGCGACTTCGGCGTCTACGCCAAGGTTGCGCAAGGTGGCCAGCTCGCGGTCGGCGACACGCTGACCATCGCCTGAGCGGCACCCGCCCAGCCCCGATTGCGCCCGGACGCCAGAACCGCCAGACTTGCCTGAAAACGTGACGTCTTCAGGGAGTGAACACCATGCGGTCTGCCCTTTGCGAGCGCTTCGGCATTGAGTTTCCGCTCTTCGCCTTTACCCACTGCCGCGACGTCGTGGCCGAGGTCACCAACGCCGGCGGCTTCGGCGTCCTCGGTGCCGTGGCCCTCACGCCCGAGGCGCTGGAAGTCGAACTCGACTGGATCGACAAGCGCGTCGGTGGCAAGCCCTACGGCGTCGACCTCCTGATCCCGAACAAGATGGAGGACAAGACCGGCGATCTCACCGCTGCCGATCTGGCGGCCCGCGTCCCGCCCGGCCATCGCCGCCACATCGAGCAGCTTCTGGCGAGCCACGGCGTCGACACGTCCGATCTGTGGACCGCGAAGTGGGCGCACGACTACACCGACAACATGCGCGAGGGTGGCGCCCAGAAGCTCCTGGACGTCGCGTTCGCCCACCCCATCGCCATGTTCGTCAACGCGCTCGGCGTGCCGCCGAAATCCGTCATGGACCGCTGCCGCGCCAAGGGCATCGCGG
>JBGSJD010000435.1:0-6488 GCA_041742195.1 Hyphomicrobiaceae bacterium | reverse complement strand
CGGGTCGCGGCCGGCCGGCTGATGACGATCGCCGATCCCGAGGCTGCCCTCGAGCCGCTGCCGCGGGTCTGATCCGTCCGCGGCGATCCTCCGCGCCGATGCTCAGCGATCTGGCCATCCGCGAACGATCCTTGACGACAGCCGCGGCACGGAGTGAATTGCGCCCCCCCGGTGCGGCATCCGTGCCGGGAATGCCAGGAGGCGAGACGATGTCCACCCCCCGCATCGCAGTGGTTTCCGAAATCGAGGATCTCAGGCGGCATGTCGGGCGCTGGAAGGCCGCCGGAGACCGGGTCGGGCTTGTGCCCACCATGGGCGCGTTGCACGCCGGGCACCTGTCGCTGGTCAGGCTCGCCCAGTCGCGGGCCCGGCGGACGATCACCTCGATCTTCGTCAATCCGACCCAGTTCGCGCCGACCGAGGACTTCAACACATATCCGCGAACGTTCGAGGACGATTGCGCGCAGCTCGCGGCGGCTGGCTGCGACATGGTTTGGGCGCCGACAGCGCGTGTCATGTATCCGGACGGGTTCGCCACCCGCGTGCAGCCGACCGGCGCCGCGGAGGGCCTAGAGACGGATTTCCGGCCGCACTTCTTCGGCGGCGTGGCCACGGTCTGTTCGAAGCTCTTCCTGCAGACGGGCGCCGACTTCGCGGCCTTCGGCGAGAAGGACTATCAGCAGCTCTGCGTCATCCGCCAGATCGTGCGCGATCTCGACATGCCGATCGAGATCCTGCCGGGCGAGACCGTGCGGGAGCCGGACGGGCTCGCCATGTCGTCCCGCAACCGATACCTCGGACAGGACGAGCGAACGCGGGCCGTCACGCTCCACGATGTCATCCGGCTGGTTGCATCGGCGGCACCGAGCGGCGGACACGCTGCGGCGATCGCCAAAGGTATCGCGGCGCTGGGGGCCGCCGGGTTCAGCCCGATCGACTATCTCGTCGTTCGCGACGCGGAGACCCTGAAAGAGTGGGATCGTGAGGGCGGACGCCCGGGTCGCGTGCTGGTCGCCGCATGGCTCGGCAAGACGCGGCTCATCGACAACGTGGCGGTGCGATGACGCGCGTGCTCAAGCTGATCACGGTGAGGAGTTGCAGACGGAGGCTCGGATGATCGGCGTCGACTATGCGCGCGGCATGGCGCGGTACAACGCGTGGCAGAATCGCTCACTCTACGAGGCAGCGGATGGCCTGACGGACGCCGACCGGAAGGTCGATCGCGGGGCGTTCTTCGGTTCGATCCACGGCACGCTGTCGCATCTCATGTGGGCCGATCAGCAGTGGATGAGCCGCTTCCTGCCGGGAGGCGTCGACAAGCCGCCCGTTCTCGTTCGCGAAAGTCCCGGGAACTATCCGGACTGGGACGACCTGAAGGCGCGGCGCACGCACTTCGATGCGCGTATCATCGATTGGGCCGATCACCTGGCGCCGGACTGGCTCGCTGGCGACATGACCTGGTACTCGGGCCTCGCCAAGGCCGACGTCACGAACCCCAAGTGGTTCATCGTTACGCACTTCTTCAATCACCAGACGCATCACCGGGGGCAGGTCCACGCCATGCTGACGGCCGCCGGCGCCAAGCCGGACGATACCGATCTCATGCTGATGGAGGTCTGAGCGAAGAATGGACGCGAGGCGCCGCGAGGGGGACGCGGCCCCCCTCGCTGATGCTGGACGCACGGATCGTGGTGCGCGACCCGATCAGTAGCTCTTGCCGTAGTACTTCTTGCCGTAGTGCCGCTTCGGCTTGTAGCCGTACGCGTAGCCGTAGCTCTTCTTGGCGTAGCCGTAGTGGTAGCCGTGCTCGGGCTTGATGATGCCCTTGGCGTGGCTGCCCTTCGGACCCTCGAAGGCGTTTGCCGCCCAGTCGGGATGACCGCAGTGGCCGCCACGGACGCTGCAGGCGTCGGCGGTGCCGCTGAGAACGAACAAGCTGGCCGAAGCCACGATGATGGAGAGGAGCGAGCGCATTGTTACAACCTTCTGCTGGATCACGTTTTTCATATTTTGATCATCGTTCAATTCATGCTTTGCCGCAAGAGGGCCTCACTACAGCGTGATCACCCGTGCGATCGCGTGTTCCGGGAAGCAGCGGGCGTGCCACAGTGCTCGGCTCAGCGCCGGTTGCTTCAAAGATGGTTACGGGTGAGCTAACGTCCCGGCGACAACCGATGCACCGATGGGACACGCCATGCGCCAGACGACCAAACCTGCCATCGGCCATTCCGCCTGCCCGCACGATTGCCCGTCGACCTGCGCCCTCGAGGTGGAACTGCTCGGCGGCAACACCATCGGGCGGGTGCGCGGCTCGGAGGAGAACACCTACACGGCCGGCGTGATCTGCGCGAAAGTCGCCCGCTATGCCGAGCGCGTCCATCATCCCGACCGGCTGCTCCATCCGATGAAGCGCAGCGGGCCGAAGGGGTCCGGCCAGTTCCAACGCATCTCGTGGGACGAGGCGCTCGATCTGACGGCCGAGAAGTTCCTGGAAGCCGAGCGCCAGTACGGTCCGGAAGCCGTGTGGCCCTACTATTTCGCGGGCACGATGGGCCTCGTCATGCGCGACGGGATCAACCGGCTCCGCCACGCCAAGAAATACTCGCAGATGTTCAACTCCATCTGCACGACGCCCGCGTGGACCGGCTTCATCGCCGGGACCGGCAAACTCGCTGGCCCCGATCCGCGCGAGATGGCCAAGACCGACCTCCTCGTCATCTGGGGGACGAACCCGGTCAACACGCAGGTCAACGTGATGACGCACGCCATGCGCGCGCGGAAGGAGCGCGGCGCGAAGATCGTCGTGGTCGACATCTACCGCAACGGGACGATGGAGCAGGCCGATCTGGCGCTGACCGTGCGGCCCGGGACGGATGGCGCGCTCGCCTGCGCCGTGATGCATGTCCTGTTTCGCGACGGGTTCGCGAACTGGCCCTATCTCGAAAAGTACACGGACTGCCCGCGCGAACTCGAGGCGCATCTCCAGTCGCGCACGCCCGAGTGGGCGTCGGCGATCACGGGGCTCACGGTGGCGGAGATCGAAACCTTCGCGCACATGGTCGGCCGCACGCCACGCACCTACTTCCGCCTCGGCTACGGCTTCTCACGCCAGCGCAACGGCGCCCACAACATGCACGCCGCCTCGTGCATCGCGGCGGTGACCGGCGCCTGGGAGCACGAAGGCGGCGGCGCGTTCCACAACAATGGCGCCATCTACAAATGGAACAAGTCGCTGATCGAGGGGCTCGACGTGCTCGATCCCCGGGTGCGTCTCCTCGACATGAGCCGCATCGGCGCCGTGCTGACCGGAGACCGATCCGATCTCGGCGACGGCCCCCCCGTGACGGCCATGCTGGTGCAGAACATGAACCCGGTGCAGGTTGCGCCGGAACAACGGCTCGTGAAGCGAGGCTTCGCGCGCGAGGACCTTTTCACCTGCGTCCACGAGCAGTTCATGACCGCGACGGCGCAGATGGCGGACGTGGTTCTGCCGGCCACGATGTTCCTCGAGCACGACGACATCTATCAGGGTGGCGGGCACCAATACATCGCGCTCGGCCCCAAGCTCCTTGAGCCGGCTGGGGAATGCCGGTCGAACCACGACGTCATCGTCGGGCTTGCGAAGCGCGTCGGCGCGGAACATCGCGGCTTCGACATGACGGCCGCCGAGATCATCGACTGGACGCTGCAGAACTCCGGCTGGGGAACGCTCGACGCCCTGCGCGAGAAGAAGTGGATGGACGTGCAGCCCGACTTCGCGACTGCGCACTACACGAAGGGCTTCGGCTATCCGGACGGCAAGTTCCGGTTCAAGCCCGACTGGCCGACCGTGCCCGCCGGGCGGCGGCCCGACTGGGGGATTGCGCACACCGTACCGCCGCTTCCGGACCACTGGGACGTCAACGAGAAGGCCGATGCGGCGCACCCGTTCAAGCTGGCCACGAGCCCGGCGCGGAACTACCTCAATTCGTCCTTCAACGAGATGCCGTCGAGCCGGGCGCGTGAAGGGAAGCCGCGCGTCAAGATGCATCCGGACGATCTCGCGGCGCTCGGGCTCGCCGACGGGCAGCGCGTGCGGATGGGGAATCAACGCGGCGAAATCCAGATCGCGGTCGAGGCTTTCGCGGGCGTGCGGCGTGGCGTCGTGATCGCAGAATCCATCCCGCCGAACGACCAGTTCGAGGGCGGCGAGGGCCTCAACACGCTGACCAGCGCCACCCGCATCGCGCCGTTCGGCGGCGCGGCCTTCCACGACAATCACGTGTGGATCAAGGCTGCCTGAGGGGTTGGGGGGCGGCAGCACGTGGGCCGCCGCCCGCTGCGTCAGTTCATGCTTAGGGCCGTGTCAGTTCGCGCCTTCGAGCAGACGGCGGGCGATGACCTGGGCCTGAATCTCGGCCGCACCTTCGAAGATGTTGAGGATGCGGGCGTCGCAGAGCACGCGGCTCACAGGGTATTCGAGTGCGAAGCCATTGCCGCCGTGGATCTGGAGCGCGTTGTCCGCATTGCCCCAGGCGATGCGGGCTGCGAGCAGCTTGGCCATGCCGGCTTCGAGATCACAGCGTCGGCCCTGGTCTTTCTCGCGGGCCGCGAAGTAGGTGATCTGGCGGGCGACCATGGTCTCGACGGCCATCATCACGATCTTGTTCGCCACGCGCGGGAACGCGTAGATGGCCTTGCCGAACTGCTGGCGTTCGAGCGCGTACTTCAGCGCGAGGTCCATGGCCGACTGGGCGACACCGACTGCGCGGGCCGCCGTCTGGATGCGGGCGGATTCGAAGGTCGCCATGAGCTGCTTGAAGCCCTGGCCCTCCTGGCCGCCGAGCAGCTGCGCGGCCGGCACCTCGAAGCCATCGAAGGAAATATCGAACTCCTTCATGCCGCGATAGCCGAGCACTTCGATCTCGCCACCGGTCATGCCCGCGGCCGGGAACGGGTCGGCGTCGGTGCCGCGCGGCTTCTCGGCCAGCAGCATCGACAGGCCGCGATAGCCCTTCTCGGAGGGATTCGTGCGAACGAGCAGCGTCATCAGGTCGGCGCGGACCGGATGCGTGATCCACGTCTTCTGGCCGTACACCTTGTAGACCTCGCCGTGCAGCTCGGCGCGGGTGCGCAGCGAGGCCAGATCCGAGCCCGTGTTCGGCTCGGTGAAGACGGCCGTCGGCAAGAGTTCGCCCGTTGCGATGGCCTTCAGGTATTTCGCCTTCTGCGCGTCAGTGCCGTTCTGGAGAATGAGTTCGCCGGCAATCTCGGAGCGGGTGCCGAGCGAGCCGACGCCGATATAGCCGCGCGACAGTTCCTCGGAGACGAGGCACATGGCCTCCTTGCCGAGGCCGAGGCCGCCGTGTTCCTCCGGGATCGTCAGGCCGAAGACGCCCATGGCGCTCATCTCGGCCACGACCTCGAGCGGGATGTAGGCGTTCTCGAGATGCCACTCGTGGGCATGGGGAAGAACCTTGTCGACGGCGAACTTGCGCATCTCCTCGCGCATGGCGGCGTGGGTCTCGTCCATGCCGCTGTCGCCGAACGTGGTCGCGCCGGGCTGCTCGGCGATCAGGGCCGCGATGCGCGCCTTCAGCTCGTCGCTACCGCCGCGATCGATCAGGCTCGATACCGACGTGTCGGCCGCGAAGCGCGCCTGCTCGGCCGCAGGAACGCCGAGCTGGGAGAGGCGCACCATCTCCACCTGGCTCATCGGAATGCCGCCGGAGATCTGGGCCAGGTACTCGCCGTAGGCCGCGTCCAGCAGCAAGCCTTCCATTTCGCCGAGACGGCCTTCGGCGGATAGATTCTGCGCCCAGCCGAGCATCTGGCGCAGCGCCTCGACGTAGGTCGCGAGCCAGGCGAGGCCATGCACGACGTGCTGCACGGCGTCGGGCGACGCGGCGGCGGCCTGTTTCTGGCGCACTCCGGTCTTGGCCAGAGCGAGCACCCGTTCCGACGCCGCCAAGGCGCCCTCGTGCTGCTCGAATCCCGTTTGACGTGCGACCGCTGCGGCCTGTGCCATCGGCTCAATCTCCTGTCAGGTGCTGCACCGCACAATAACCCCCGGCGCGATCATGACAAGATGGCGAAGTGTGTCGCCAGCTGTCGATGGGCGAGATGATGCGCCGCATGACCACCCAACGGCCTCCTCCTCGACCTGGATGACCGAGCACGGGAGCATGGCGTTCGACACCAAGGGCTCCGGGCCACCGATGCGTTCCGCTTGCGACTGCTGACGGAGATTGTACGGCTCGCAACTCCTCGCCTTGATGGGATTTATTTTCTAATTTTCTCTCTTATTCGTCTGTATGTTGGAAATTTTTTCCATTCCGCTATGTTAACTGCATCCTGCCCCCAACCCGGAGCCTGCCATGCTGTCCGACCTTGGACTGGGAGATATCTCGACTCGCTCGGCCGCCGTGGTCGCTGGCGGCGTCCTCGGCCTACTGTTCGGCGTGCTGGCGCAGCGGACGCGCTTCTGCCTGCGCCGCGGCCTCGTCGGG
>JBGSJD010000434.1:0-2342 GCA_041742195.1 Hyphomicrobiaceae bacterium | reverse complement strand
CGATGCCGCGCTCGCGAAGCACGGCCATGACGCCGCCGGCCGCATCGAGCCCGAATGCCGATCCGCCCGAGAGAACGACGGCATCGACCGCTTCGACCGTCATCTCCGGCTCGAGCAGGGCGGTATCCCGATGCCCCGGAGCGCCGCCCCGGGTCGAGACACCGGCCACGTTCGGACGGTCGAACAGCACGCAGGTCACGCCGGATGCCAGAGTGGAATCGTGCGCGTGACCGACTGCGACGCCCGCCACGTCCGTGATCAGGTTGAGGATGTCCTTCGCCTGCCTCATTTTCCACAAGCCACTTGTCTATGCCTCGCCGGTGACGGCATTATCGGTCATCCTATGTGACAGCCAAGTTCGTTTTGACAGCTGAGATACTGGATTGGCGGCGGGAGAGATCAGAGATCTGCTCCCTCATTCCCCGGATCGCGGGTGAAGGATCGAAGACACGTCGGAGTCGAGTGAGAGGAGGCCACGATGCATCGCTCATCGCAGGACACTGCAGCTCAACGGAAAGCGTCCGACATGAAGGTCAGCGATCTCATTGCCAGCCACGCCGCGGGCGAGGACCCGCGGCGGACCATGGCTCGGCTCAACGCCACCATCGTCGACTGCCAGCGCGCCGGCCTCGACATGCCGCGAGGGTTCGTCGACCTGTCTCGACGGTTGTCGGCGGCTTGCGTGGCGCGCGACAGGCGTCGGCCTCACTGAGCGGCGCTCGACGACACCCGTCATGCTCCATGTGCCGGCTCCACCGGGCCGGGCGCGGCGTTGCATGCATCACAGGCGCAACCGAGGTAACGTGCGCGCACCCTGCCGCCGTCAACTGATGCTTGCGCTTGCCCGTCGGCAATCCGATCATGCCGATCAAGCCTGACCAAGCAGGCGTGGGACGAAGCGAGCAACGGAGACGAGCGTCATGGCAGGGCTCTATTTCGAGGAGTTCGAGATCGGTAGGGTCTACGAACATGCGATCACGCGGACCGTCACCGAAATGGACAACGTGCTGTTCACGGCCCTGACGCACAATCCCCAGCCACTGCATCTCGATGCCCACTTTGCCGCCAAGACCGAATGGGGCCGCCCGCTGGTCAATTCCCTGTTCACGCTGGGGCTGATGATCGGCGTGTCGGTTGGTGACACCACACTCGGCACGACGATCGGCAATCTCGGGATGACGGACGTCAAGTTTCCCAATCCCGTCTTCCATGGCGACACGATCCGGTCGACGACCGAGGTCGCCGCAAAGCGGGAGAGCAAGTCGCGGCCGGACGCCGGCGTCGTGGACTTCATCCATCGCGCCTACAATCAGGACGGAAAGCTGGTCGCGGAATGCCGGCGGCAGGCGTTCATGCGCAAGAAGACGCCGAAGGCCTGACGCCCCGACTCGCGCGATCCCTCTTTCCATTGGCCGGCGCGACCGCCTCCAGCGCGAGGGGCGGGCGCTTCGCCCCGCACAGGACTTTCGCCCATGCGCTCCATGCTTTTCGTTCCCGCCGACAGTGAGCGCAAGATGGTGCGCTCGCTCGAGTCACCAGCCGACGCGCTCATTCTCGATCTCGAGGATTCGGTCGCGGCCGAGCGCCGGCCGGTCGCCCGCCAGATGACCGCGGCCTTCATCGCGGACGCAAAGCAGAAGGGCGCCAAGGCGCAGCTCTGGGTGCGCATCAATCCGCTCGACGGCGGCGATTGGGAGGCCGACCTCACGGGCGTCATGGCGTCCGGTCCGGCCGGCGTGATCCTGCCGAAGCCATCGTCGGGGCAGGACGTGCACAAGCTCTCCATCGCCCTCGGGCACGCCGAAAGCCAGCACGGGCTCGCCGCGGGCTCGACCCGCATCCTGCCCATCGTGACGGAAGTGCCGATCTCGGTGCTGCAGCTTTCGACCTACGTCGGGTCGTCGGCGCGCCTTGCCGCCATGAGCTGGGGCGCGGAGGATCTGGGCGCCGTTATCGGCTCGCTCGCCAACCGGGACGAGCAGGGCGGCTTCACCTCGCCCTATCGTCTCGTCCGCGATCTCTGCCTCATCACGGCGTCTGCTGCCGGCACGGAGCCGATGGACACGGTCTATGTGGACTTCCGTGATGCGAAGGGCCTCGAGGCGGAGACGCGCATCGCGAAGCGTGACGGGTTCACGGGCAAGATGGCGATCCATCCCGATCAGGTGGCGGTGATCAATGCGGTCTTCACACCGTCCCCCGACGAAATCACGCATGCGCAAAAGATCGTCGCCGCCTTCGCGGCGGTGCCGGGGGCCGGCGTCGCGAGCCTCGACGGCAAGATGATCGACAAGCCGCATCTGAAGCTCGCCGAGCGCGTCCTGGCGCGCGCCGCGAGCGCC